>JBGPBW010000085.1:0-17752 GCA_041481385.1 Puia sp. | reverse complement strand
GTAAATCAAAAAGTGCAGGCGCGAAAAGTGTTGTTCCCTTGAATTTGATCATCTGTTTTTTTCTTCCGATTACCGGGGATAACCGGAGGGAATGACGGCCACAGGCGCAGGGTTCGGTATGCGCAATACATAGATCTCCGGTTTTATATCGCAGGAGTGGAATGCCTTCAACACCCAATGTGGTTATGGTAACTTCTCCCGCTGTACCTGGAGAAACCGGCTGGTTTTGATCATCCAATAGTTCCACAATCACCAAGTCGGGCTGAAGGTGACCACCAACACCCGATTCACATTCTGTAAAAGCAGTCTGCATTTCAGTTGAGGCGTATGTAGAAACCAGTTGAATATCCCAGGATTCTTTGATTTTATTTCCCAGGATATTCAGACTAAAATCATTTTTCCGGATATTTTCACCGATGCATATCGCTTTCTTTACAGAGGAGCCGGCCGGATCGATCCGGTGATCCGCGGCATATTGAAGCATCTTCAATATAAAAGATGGCACGGCAACCAGCACCGTAGGTTTCAGCCTGAAAATAGTTTCCCACTGCAGAGAAGGAACGCCGGGTCCGACACGAATAATACCTGCGCCGAGTTTTCGTATTCCCGAATGGTACGCCATGCCGGCCATGAACTGCCGGTCGAGGGTGATCATTAATTGAAAAATATCTTCCGGCCCGCAACCGGCACAGGTGAAGGAATTCAATTCGTTATAAGCCAGTCTCTGCAGATCATTTTCGGTGAGTGCGATGGTTACGGGAACGCCAAGGGTGCCCGAAGTGCTGGTATATTCAATCACTGAAGTCTTCGGTACACAAAGAAATAATTCATTGTGGGCCTGGAGATCCTCCTTACCTGTGGTTGGAAGTAAAACGAGATCATCCAAACTTCTGATCCCTGCAATGTCAATATGATTCTTTTCGAAAACGCTTTTATAATATGGCGACTGCTTGTTCAGATACTGCAGGTTCCCCTTTAGTCTGGTTTCCTGGATTTTTTGGATCTCCGGCAATTTAAGATAATTGTTATGCGAGTAAGGTTTCATGATTCCAGGACGACAATCGCCGTCGCAACAGATTTTAAATGTGAAAGAGAAAGCCAAACCGATCGGATGCCCAGATAAGCCAATTCCTTTTCTGTATGTCCGCTCAATCGCAATTCCGGTTTACCATTCAGCAGATTCACAACCTCAATTTCATATAAAACCAGTCCGCTGTCCCATCCCCTGCCGATGGCTTTAAGAAAAGCTTCTTTTGCAGCAAACCGTCCTGCATAATGCTGGAAAGGGAAAGCTTTTGATTCGCAATAAAGGATTTCATCTTTTGAAAATACAAGTTCCCGAAAGCCGTTATTGCTCCCGACACGTTGTGCAACGCGTTCCACCTCAATAATATCGATTCCGGTTCCTATGATCATGTTGTAGGCTTGAAGCTTGAGGCGTAATGCATAGCTTAACGCTTAAAGCTTAACGCAATTTAAAGTAAATGTGCATGGAGCATAAAGAAATAACCTGAACTTGATATCATATCAACAATCAAATTAATTAAATGTACGGTCAGCGTTAAGCCTCAAGCCTCAAGCTTATTTAAGTTTTTCCTCCGCTTTGCTGATCTGGTTTCGTATTTCGTTTTCTTCTGTTTTAGTAGCTATTTCTTTCGAAAGCGCGATCCGAAAATAAGCTATGGCCTGCGAATAATTTTTATTTCGGAACATCATATTCCCTGCAAGCTGGTAAACCTGGTAATAATTTGGATTGCTTGCAATCAGGCTGTCCAGATTGACATCCTTTCCGTCGGACAATTCCTTTTTTAACTTTCGGTATTTCATGAAAAGTTTAAAGCTGTTACTCAGCATGAAGGAATCGGCCGGAAGATTTAATGAACTGTCTGCAATTTCAACATTCGTTTTCATTCCCTTTAATGAGAAAACTTTTTCCAGATCGTAACAAATAAACTCCCCGAACTGCCAGGGTCCCGTAGAAACCCATACTCTTTTTTTCCGGGGCTCAAAAATAATGGAATGATGTGCGATCAGCTGGTTGATGGCTTTTTCATTACCCAGGCCAATATCCGAATTTTCCAGTCCGCGGTGATCCCTCAGTATCCGAACAGTTTCCGTTACACTGTTTTTCCCTACTGACGACAACAACTCCTGCAGGCGTTGATACCGGTACTGGGAAGCACTTTGCCGCATCTGTATTCTGTTGGAGCGCAGACCCGCCAGCTCAGGACTTTGAAAATGATTGGCACAGATGATTTGATTTTTGCCCGGGTCGTACAATCCAATGGAATCAGGCGTTTTTTCAATTATAACCGCCTTGCCTTCTTCAGCTGAACCGATCAAAAAAGATTCCGATACAAACATTTTTCGTTTTTTCGCAATGGCCAATGCCTGCGGAATATTTTCAGCATACTGCAGTATTTCCCGCGCCACCAGCGAAACCGGTGTCGCTGAACCGGAAGGTATTTCCGATTTGGCGGCATTGATGGTCACCGTGAGTCCTTTTTCATTCATGCCGGAAACAACACCTATAAAACCTGCCCAGGTTACATACATAAATCCGAATCCCTGCGCTGGGCGTTCAAATGAGACAATTTTATTTTCTGAGAAATGATCTCCAACATAAAAATCAAAATTCCGTCCGATAATCAGGTCACCATCAACCGACCTGGATCCCCAGGTTCCAAATGATGTACATCCCACCAGGGCCAGGTTCTGCAATGCATGACCAATGTCATGGGCTGCGTGATAATTGAGTAAACGCTGATAATTATTGCCAATGTATCCGTATTTGGGAGACGCCGCATCGGAAATACCATATATTTCTTCCTTGTCTTCTTCTGTAACATGGTTTTCCAGGTCGCGATTAAACCAGCCAATCACATATTTGAGGAAGTGACGGTAAAATGCTGAAGGAACCAACCTGTTGATCTGTTCACTGAAATAGTCTTCCTGCAACTGAACCAGTTCTTTGGTGAGCTTGCCGTTGACTACACCCCGGTCGAATGGTTGTCCTTCCACATATAATTCATAGAGTCCTGATTTACTTTTCCGGAACCAGTTATTGTTTAATGTGTAGAGTCCCGGAACCGGTTCCGTTCTTTGCCAGCTCAACGCCGTTTTGTCCGCAATTTTTGGTGGGTTGGTCCTGGAGACGATCGACAAATAAACAAAGGCCAGCAGCAGGATCAAACCGATCAACCCGAATATCCAGGCCAGGTGCCGTAAAAACTTCCCTGCTTTAGGCATTTCTGATTTTTTCTATGAAATCATTTTTATTTGTCACTGCCATCGATGTGATCAACCCGCTGATGGAGGTGCCCAGAATGCCATGCAGGTTCAGGTATTGTCCGGTTAGAAATAAATTGGAGATCCTGGTCTTTGGTGATATCAGGGTTCCCAGCGTGTGCTGGTAATCCTTCGCAGATCCATATAGGTTTCCATCATCACTTCCGATATAATCCCGGAAGCTGAGCGGCGTAGCCGTGTAGCTGTGCAATATGGATTTTCGTAATTCAGGGAACCGTTCTTCTACCTTGTTCAGAAGTTGTTCTTGTTTTTCATTTTTAAATGATTCGTAAGAAGGACCCCGGTTTTGTTTTGAAGAAATGGTATTGAAACTGGCAGCCCATGGCTTCACTTCATCGTATCGCATATACGCAAAAATAGTCATCCCCCTGGCAAATCCGTTTGTTGATCCGGGCGTCAGGTAAATGGCATATCCCAATGGCCAGTTTTTTTCATCATAGTCATCCATTTCCCATAGCGATCCGGGTGACTGATAATAATAGTTATGTCTGAAATATGGAAAATGATTTTTTTTGAAAACGATATTAAGAATAAAGGAGGATATTGTATGCTGCAAACCTTCGGCCCTCTTCCGTGTAGCGGGCCGAATGAGCGAACTGTCCGTCATTCGATAGGTATTTGCAGGTGTCGTATTGGAAATAAAATTTTCTGCGTGGATAACCGATCCATCGCTGAGCAGGGCATCGGTTATCTGGTTTTTATCGGTATTGAGCTTTTTAACCTCCCTGTTTTTGATAATCTGTCCACCGGACTCCCGGATATTTTGGGCCAGCATACTCGTTATCTGAGAGCCCCCGTCCATGACGCGCCAGGCGCTTTCCATATAACTGTCCACTGTAAGCGCATGAACGTATAAAGGAGTTGCGTCTCCGCTTCCCGCGTATAGCATATTGTTACCCGCTAATACTGCACGCAGTTTTTCATTTTCCGTAACGGATTCTATGAATTGTTTAGCGGAACATTTCATCGTTTCCTCTTTTTTTTCAGCGTCCCCTTCCAGTTGCAACCGGTATAATGGAAACCGATCACAGGTTTCCCTGATGGTGCGCGTATATTTTCTCACTGAATCTCCTTCTTCCGGAAACTCCCGGATCAATTCCTTCTCAAAGGCATCATAACCCTGCATGATCCGGTACTCTTTTTCGCCGGCACCGATCAGTATGCGGTCGAATGCAGGATCCATTCTTTCCAACCTGAGTTTTTCCATAAGCCCAAGCCATTTGAAAATCTGGTAGAGATTCTGGCCCTTATCCAATCCGCCAAGATAATGTACACCAGAATCAAATATCACTTTATCACGAACATAGACCTGGAGGCAACCCCCGAGTTGTTTATTTCTTTCGACCATACATACCCTGTATCCTTCGCGCGCAAGAATGTTTCCGCAGACCAATCCCCCCATGCCCGTTCCAATAATCAGCGCATCAAACTTTTTCATAAAATTTTACGGGGTGAGATATGATAAATATGAGATTTGAAGTTCTGGAGGTCGAATCCAGAATCTGGCAGTCCATATTCTGTCGCCTGGCCAGATCACGAATCGTATTACCTGATAAAAAATGCAACGGACCACCTGTTTTATTGAAAGAAAAAAAACGGGTCGATAAAAATTCTGTCATCCGGGTAAGTTTATGCCTTTTCTCCAAATCACGGTCACCATCGCGTATGATCAAAATACCGCCCGGACGAATGGCTGCCATGGATCGCTGAACCAGTATTTCCTGTTTTTCCGGAGACAGATAATGCAACACATCAGAGAGAATTATGGCATCAGCCGGACCGATATGCATTTGACTGATATCTGTTTTTATAAAATGAATATTGGGATTCCGGCTGAAACAATGATTGGCAACCGCTATCTTTTCTTCATCATGGTCATAACCCAGTATTTCCCGCTCACGTGCAACCATTTGCAGCATATAGTCCATAAACCCGTAGCCACATCCGATATCCAGAATACGACCCCGGGTGGGCAGCAGACCATGAAATGTCCGGTAGTCGTTTTCTATTCGGATCTTAACGCGCAGATACCATTCCAGTACCGGCCCTTTATAAATATAATTGTAGATCAGCCGCTCCCTGAAAAAACGGGATATTTCATTTAGTTCTTTAAACTTCGCATATTGCTGCCTGTAATATTTGCCAATTCCCTTAGCCCTTTCAGCATAGTCCAGACCAAAAAAGAGATCATTTGGTTTGATACGGGGGAGATATTTAACGGTTATAAAACCATCTTTCAATAGAAAATCCCCTTTGGACATGGTATACCCTGTTCCATGTATCAGCACGGGCAGAATATCGAGCCCCAGTTTTTCTGCAATGTAAAAAGCACCTTTATGAAATCTCCTGATCTGCTCATCGGGTGATCTTGTCCCTTCGGGAAATACTGCAATGGAATATCCAGATTTTACCTGTTCCTTCAGGTAATCAATGCTGTTTTCAATTCCCCTTGATATCGGATAATATCCCGCAATCCGGACCAGCTGGCCAAATACCGGTGAATTCCAGACCCAGTTATTGGTGAGTAAAATGGTTTTTGGGTTGAGCATGGTCATCACCAGAATATCCAGGAATGACTGGTGGTTAGCAATCAGTACACAGGGTTTTGAAAAGTTCTCCTTCCTTTCATTGATGATTTTCTTTTTCACGTTCCCCATGATATACAAAACGGACCATGTATAGGCCGATATCATCCGGTGATAGAGATGTTTAACTCCGGATTTTTTAAATGGATTCCATTTGATTAGTATGTATCCTGCACCTGTAACCAGCCAGCTGCCTGCAGCAAAATAACTCAGGGAGAAAATCGATTTAAATAATCCGGCGGCCGTCCAGGGGAAACGACCCTTATTTACCCGGTTGGTGATCAGGAAATGAAAGAAGAATGGAATCAATACCTGCGCGATGAACACTACACATAAAATGCCGGTGATGGAAATAAACGCGATAGAGCGAAGTGCAGGATGTTTGGCAAAGACCAATACGCCAAGTCCCGCCAGCGTAGTGATGGCCGAGAGTACGATCGATGACTTAAAACTAGGCAGGTTTATTTTGCCGGTTTTATATTCCTGTAACAAACCATCCATAATGAACAGGCTGTAATCGTCGCCAAGGCCGAATATGAGCGCCGATAAAATGATATTCACAATATTGAATTGCAGTCCGGCGATTGCCATGATGCCCAGTATCCAGACAAACGCAATCACCATGGGAATAAAGGAAACCAGGGCCAGTTCTATCCGGCCATACGTGAGCAGGAGGACAACAAAAACCAGGATGGACGTCATCCAGCCGATCTGGCTGAAATCTGCGGTTACCACACCCAGGAGTTTGGAGGTCATATATTGTTTGTCAATGACGGTCACATCCGGCATATTTGAAAATACCTTGTAGACAAACTTCCTGTCGTCTGGTTCTGTTTTCAGCAAACTCACCAGGGAAACCTGACCGGGTTTCATAAGTATATAATCATTCGCAAAACCTGTTTTCAGCAAACGGGTCTCGTCATCGGTCAGTGGTTGATATTCCTTGTTCAGTGCGTTTTGGAATGGGTCAAAAGCCGATTGGGTAAATCCCTGTTCCTCTCCCAACCTCAGGATGTTATCAAGCAGAACCGCTTTATTATGATCATGCCAGTAAGTATTCCAGTAGCTGATCCTCCGTTTCTGCAGTGAATCTGAAATCAGCAATTGGAAAACACCGGAATATTTCTTAATGATTTTCTTATGCACCAGTAAACTCAATTTTTCGTTTACTGATTCCTGTTTTCTCAATGCGGATTCGAGATTATTGCCATCCGTAATCAGGTATACCGAACGAAGACTATATGCATTGATTGTGTTAAGTGTGGTTTCCGCTTTCCTGAGGTTTTCAGGCATATAATTCATGTGCATCATATCCTGATCGAAACGCACACGATTTATAAAGAATGCGAACACTCCGGTAAGGATAAAGATGGCCAGGACCAGCCATTTGTTTTGCTCCGGATGATAATTGGCCAGACGCATGATCCATCCATCTCTCCGGCCCGGCTTAACCGGAATATTCTTGTTTTTCCGGTTTTCAATCAGGTGGGGAAGAAATATCAGTGAACTCAATGAAGCACCTATCAGGCTGAATGCAGCAAAAAGTCCGAGGTCTTTTAATATTTCGGATTGAACAAACTGAAGACATAAGAATCCGCCAATGGTGGTCAGTCCGCCGATGGTTAACGGAAATGCCAAATCTTCCAATACGGCCTGCATATTTTTCCTGTGGCGGAAATGATTATAAACATGCAGGGAATAGTTAATCGCGATGCCTAATACAATGGAGCCGGCTGCAAGCGCAATAACGGAAATTGTTCCTTTAATCCAATAAATAACGCTGAGCGAAAACAGCGCGCCCAGTACTACCGGTATCAGAATAATTACAGGCGCTTTTTTCGTTTTGAAATACCAGCTGATAAACACAATTAGAAAAACAGCAGTAATCCCAAGCGTAAGCCAGGTATCTTTTCTAAGTTGTCCGGCATTTCCCACAGCCACTGCCGCAGCTCCGAAATAACTGGCATCCACGTTTTCGAAGCCCTGTTTTTGCAGGGTATCGATAATCCGGTCCATGGCACTGAGCAGCTGGCTGTTCTTGCCGGTATTATCCGTTGGAAATGCAGGATTAATAAATACCAGCATATACCGTCCGTCTTTGCTCACGATATGCCCGTCATAGAGATCAAAATTTTCGTCATATCTTATTTGGCGGAATTTTTTCAACACAGGATTGGAAACACCCAATGGATCCCGGCTGATCCTGTCTTTTATAAGCATTCCGGCAGGTGAACTAAGCAGTTTTTTATCCTGGGTGAGCAGGGCCCTGATCCATCGCGGATCTTTGAGGCTGTCTATCCCGATATAGTCTTCCGGCTCCAGGAAAACAGGCAGGTGATCCGTTACAATCTGCATCAAATGCGGTATGAGGCTGTCGTTCATCCGGTTCTCCACAGACCGGAGGAGTTGTGGGTGATCGGCTTGCAGCCGGGCAGTAAACGAATCTGCAAATGATGATTGGATTTCGGGTGAAATTTTCCCTTTATCCTTTAATGAAATCATCAATACCAGTTTATCTGCGAAACGGGCCTGCTGTAATAATTCATTCAGTTTCTCAGCCTGGCGGTCTTTAGGAAGAATCTTGGAAATGTCTTCCTCCGGTTTAATTTTTATGGCGGTGATTCCAGTGAGCAGGAATAATGCGGTAAGCACCAGGAAAAAGATTTTCCGGTGGCTTGAAAAATAGGTATAGATATAAAGAAATGGTCTTGCCATTGCTACACAATCACCTGGTTTTTTTTGTTGAACAGTCTGAGTATAATATAGGCAATTCCTCCTGCCGCAAGGCCTGCGCAAATTGCCAGGCTGATACTTCCCGCCAGGTATTGTTTGAAGTTATAACGGATCGTGGATAAACTCAGCGATTTTGACATGGAAATCATTGGGGCGGATCCGGACATCCAGAATGAGCCAAAGCGGTAACTGCAGTAAAGCACCAGTGGGATCAAGGGGGGAATGCTGAAATTGGCAAAGAGGATTACCAGGCCCTTGTTCAGTCGCAGGATGACAGCCAGAAATATGGCCAGGATCAATTGGAATCCCCAAATAGGCAAAATAGCCACACAAATCCCAAGTGCCACAGAAGCGCTTTTCCTGCTATTGCTTTGTGACGGATCGAATAAGTCATCTACGAATACTTCCTTCCATTTGTGTTTCAGGAAAAGGCTTCTTAACAGGTCTCTGGGTTTGATATAAATAAAACTAATCAACACAAGGACGGTATTGAGCAGGCTGATTCGGGTAAAATCGATGACAGGCCTGAAATGTGAAACCCTTTCCTCCGGGGGTGCATAATATACAGTTACCGGCACGGCGAGCACAGGAATTCCTTTCCAGGATGCGCGCACGATCACTTCTATCTCAAATTCAAAGCGATTCGTGAAAAAAAACATGTTTTCCAGCCGTTTTACGGGGTAACAACGAAAGCCGGATTGTGTATCGGGCAGGCTGATACCGGTTTCCACCTGATACCAGAAATTAGAGAACCGGTGCCCGAAACTGCTTTTTGAAGGCACTGAACTTTGTTCCATATTTCGGGCGCCAATGATAAGCGCTCCCGGATTGTCTTCCAGTTTTTCCAGAAAATGCGGGATGTCTTTGGGAAAATGCTGCCCGTCTGAGTCAATGGATATCGCATATTCATAGCCGTGCTCCCTGGCGCCCCGGAAACCCAAACGCAGGGCATATCCTTTGCCCCTGTTTGGGGAATATGTTACGATGTTTATCCCCTGAAATTGTTTTAAAAGTCTATCCGTGCCGTCGGTAGATCCATCATTCACTACAATGATATGTGGGTGAAATGATTCCAGGTCCTTGAGCAGGGGAACGAGCGTTTTTGCATTATTGTAAGTAGGCACCAGAATGCAAACCTTCAATCGTTCAAATATGTGATCCGGAGTCTCCATAGTTAATCAGGCTTAAAGCTCATGCTCAAGACAATAACGAGTTGACATCTTACCCCCTGCTGTTTAGTTGATCGTGTACCGTGCAGAAAAACCAAAATCCGGGAAATAGAAATTTTCATAGTCATAGTAAACGGGTGAAGCTACGCGGAAGGTTGGCCTGATGTCCACAGATACATCAAGCGGTATCTTACCAAATTTATAATCAGCTCCTCCGGTCGGGAATAATCCAAATCCTACTCCATTATAACCCTCAATATCTGAAAAAGTATTGGTGAGGCTGGAACCGCCGCCTACAAACCATTGCAGGCCAGGAACGGCCTGGATGGGTATATGATATTGATAGGAAGCTGAAAAAGACATCATTGTAATATTCGAGCTTGAATAGGATGGATTACCAGGATAACCTGTGTAAGAATAAGGTGGCTTTACACCCAGGTTCAATTCAAGGGCTCCCGGGCCATCCGATAAAAACGTTTTGTATGTAGCGGAAAAGAGGTCGTCGTAGCCGGTTCCAATTCTCAGCCCGATGGCTGAATGATAGCTGGTTGTCTGCGCAAATGATGTCAATAAACAGAATAATAATAAGCTTACAAGGATAGTTGATTTTTTCATCTCCTGCTCTTTTTAGATTTTATAGCCGGGGACCGGTTCTCCTTTGCCTAACAAAGATTAGCCATGCAGGGTTCCGGATCTTTTCAGCGAAATTCATTGTTGATTCTATTCCGTAAAGATAATAAATGTCTGATTTGTTGGTAATTTCGCCCATAGCCATGAAAAATACCAAACCTGGAGGAATGCCCGGACGCGTTATGATTTTCGATGATGATACAGACCTCCTTGAAGTTTGCAGTATTGTGCTTAAGGCTAAAAATTATGAGGTTTTTGGATTTCACAAATGCAACGACATCCTTAAGGAAGTAAAAATGCATTCACCCAATGTTATTTTAATGGACAATTGGATTCCGGATACCGGCGGGGTGAAAGCGACGCAACAGATTAAAAATGACGAGTTGCTCAGATCGATTCCTGTTATATTTTTCAGTGCAAATGAATGTGTGCAGGAACTCGCTGCAGAAGCCGGTGCCGATTTCTTTTTGCGAAAGCCGTTTGAAATAGATGAACTGGAAAACGTAATCTCCAGGGCTGTCTCCTGCCACCTTCAAACCGGGATCAGGGAATTGCAATAATCCCGTCTCCACTTTATATTACCCGTCTCTGCTTTATATTATTTGAGTGATCTGTAAACGCTGGTCGCAGTTAACATGTCTGCGTGTATCTGCCCGCGGCATTTCTGTGCGTATTAACCGGCTTACTGACGGCAGGATGACCTTACGTAATTTCCGCAAATTCACGAGGGGTATACTAAAAATACAAGAGTCCTGAATTTAACTTCAGGACTCTGTATGTTTCCCTATCCTAAGACCAATGAATGCAACTATAAATATTTGATCAAATTATTTGCCAAAAAAAACAAGTCAGATTTCGATCAGGGTGCGGATTATCTGTGGATTTATTTTCCCAGAACCTTTCAGCTGTAGATCCGTTTGCTTACCAATCGTGATTAGTCAAAACTGCAGATCACTTTATATACATCGGAGATATCAATTTCCTGCAGGTAGGGAAACAGGTCCGAGACCTCCGAAAAACTCCGGATACAGATGTAAAAATACCGTGTCTATGATAATAAATTTCCACATAAAAGTCGTCTATCTGATAAAGACTTATCCTGAAGCATCCGTCATTCCGTTCAGCCAGGAACACACCTGCCGTGGCCAGGGCTTCCGTCTTAGCCATGCTGTCCATAAAATTGAATTCCCTTATATCCATATAGCAATTTTATACGTTCTTATACCGGTTTATCAAATTCTAATTCAAATCACATACCGATATCTGCATTAAGCAGGCACAAAATTCTAAACCAAACAAACAAAAAATGGACGAGCCGGTACTAACCCTGACCCATAAGGAGCTGCTCAGAGCCGACAAAGACTATGAGAAAGCGGCTCATGCGGTTAATCTGGTTTACGTCCGGGATACCATGCCAGGCATACGCCGATTCAAAAAGGGTAAAGGTTTTACCTATATCCTGGAAGATAATACGCTGAAAGACGCCAGTCAGATCAAACGGATTAAAAGACTGGCTATACCGCCCGCCTGGACAGAAGTCTGGATCTGCCCGCTGGAAAATGGTCATATTCAGGCAACGGGGCTGGATATTCGAAAAAGAAAACAATACCGGTACCATGGCCTATGGGCTCACGTCCGAAGTGAGACCAAGTTTCACCGTTTATACGAATTTGGGAAATTGCTGCCGCGGCTGAGGGCCCAGCTGGAAGCCGACCTGCAAATCCGGGAACTCAACCAGGATAAGGTACTGGCCACAGTAATCAGCCTGATGGAAAGGACCTATATCCGGATCGGCAACAGCAATTATGAGAAATTATACGGTTCATACGGGCTCACCACACTCAAAGACAAACATGTATCCATTACCGGGGACCGGATGCGTTTTGCCTTCCGGGGGAAAAAAGGAATTCAGCATGATATTACCCTTAAGAATAAAAAACTGGCCAGAACAGTGGAACAATGCAAGGATATTCCCGGAAAGGAATTATTCCAGTATTATGACGAAACCGGTAGCAAGAGGATCATCGAATCCGGTATGGTGAATGAATATATTAAGAAATCAACCGGAAGGGATTTCAGCGCCAAAGATTTCAGAACATGGGCGGGTTCGGTTCACGCGCTGGAAACACTTTGTTCTGTAGCTGATGTGATCACTGAAGCAGAAAGAAAAAAAAATATCTTGGCCGTACTCGACTCCGTCAGTAAAAAACTGGGTAATTCGCGGGCCATCTGTAAAAAATACTATGTTCATCCGGGTTTGCTGCGATTATACGAGGAGAATAATTTTTCAAAATACAGCCGCTCCCTGGATCAGATTGAAAATACAGAAGACAGTGCGGGACTAACCCCATCTGAAAAAGTGCTGTTGAAGATACTTAAGGAAAGTTGAGGAAAGTGTGGGAGTATGGGAGTATGGGAGTGTGGGAGTGCGTTGGGAAAGTGTTTAATTTCTTTGGAATTTCAAGTTAAATATGCATTGTTCTTAGACATTATTGATCCAGATTTAAGTATCCAAAAACTTAAATCTGACTTATAATGCGCGATGGTCCTATTGTTAAAAAATCAGTCGATTTTTCTGTTTCCATATTAAGATATTCCGATTATTTGAACAGCAGGCGACAGTTTGTTATTTCAAATCAATTATTAAAGTCTGGTACATCCATTGGCGCAAACGTATTCGAAGCGCAATATTCAGAAAGCAGGCTCGACTTTATACATAAAATGAAAGTGGCTCTAAAGGAAGCTAATGAAACGCTTTATTGGCTTACACTCTGCGAAAAAATGGATGACCTGGAAGTACAAGAGGAAATGTTCAGGAGTTTAAATGAAATCATGTCCATTCTTTCCAAAATAATCATTACCAGCAAAAAAAATATAAGCTTGAATTCAAACATTGATTAATTTCCCCACACTCCTATACACCCACCCACCTGCGTTAAATCTGCCGCCCTCGCAAACTCTTTTGCAGTCAAGTCAGTGGGCAAAGTACTCTCACACTCTCATACTCCCATATTCCCATACTTTCCTCTACGCGCGCTCAAATTTCAGGATGAAATTCGATCCCTGGTTGATGCCCGTCTGGACATCGATGGAAGCCTTATGTGACTGGATAATATTCAGGGTAGTCGCCAGTCCAAGACCCAGGCCATTCCTTTTAAAAGTAAAATAAGGTTCGAACAAATGAGGTAGCGTTTCCTTGGAAATACCTGATCCGTTGTCTTTGATGGAAACCAGGTGGTGGCCGTTCTGGCTGGTCACAGAAATATCCAGTTCTCCTTTGTTCTCGTTCATGGCTTCAATGGCATTTATAATAATATTGGTAAATGCTATTTTCAATTTCAGGGGATCAGCCATGATGTATGCAGGCTCGTTGGGATAAACCACTTTCCAGTTTACTTTTTTCAGGGTAATCCTGTCAATGATCGTGGCAATGGATTCATCCAGAATATTCTGAAGCGCTCTTTTTTCTCTGACATTTTCCGGGGGAAGTGAAGAAGAAAGTAAAAGTTCAGTAATCAGGTCGTTTATTCTTTTGCAATTCCTGCTGATGATGTCCATGTATACGGTTCCGTTTTCACCCATGTTTTCCTGACCCAGTTGTTCAACGGATAAATTAATATTATTCAGCGGATTCCGAACTTCATGGGCAAGCGCACGCACCAACCGGTTGGCGGCGCCCAGTTTTTCAGCCTGCAGGGTGGCTTTTTCTGCTCTTTTCAGATTGGTAATATCATGTATAATTCCCTGTACATACAAATTGTCGTCCGCATCCATTTCCATAGAAAGAGACAGGATGGATTGCAGGGTTTCCCGGTTTCTGTTGATCAGCTCAACTTCCACGTCTTCTACGATGCCTTCTGTTCGCAGAAGATTATTGATCTGCTGAGCCTGCTCGGGATTTGCAAAAAAATGATTCAGTGTAAGGACCATCAATTCGTCCTTTGTATACCCCAGCATTTCAGAACTGATATCATTCACATCCTTAAATACCAGGAATTCATCGGTAAGAAAAACAGCATCTTTCGACCTTTCAAAAATGCTTCTGAATTTCCGTTCATTAGAGCGGAGTACCTTGAGCGCTGATGCTCTTTCCAGTGAGTATCGTATGCACCTTTCAAGTTTCTCTGTGTTGAGTTCAAGTTTAACCAGGTAATCATAAGCCCCCGCCTGCATGGCTTCCAGGTCAATTTTCTGATTACCCATACCGGTGAGCAATATCAGGGGCTGCTCGCAATTTTGTTCAAGAGCATCCTTCATCAATTCGAGGCCGGTCTTGGCACCAAGATAATAATCTATAAAATAGATATCATAACGGGCTTCCACAATCGCTTCCAGGGCCTCTTTATACCGGTAACACCAGTCAATTACAAATTCCTTTCCCCTGATTTTTTTTATATACTGACTGGTGAGAAAGAAATCTTCCTCGTCATCATCTATAATGAGAACTTTTATAGGTATGCTTTCGGCAGTCATGGGCGGGCTTAATATTACATCGGTCTGTTTTATCAGGGTCATCCGGGTTAGTGATTTTTCATCTCTTCGTATAAAGTCATTTTATTGTATAAGGTTTTACGATCAATCTTAAGTAACTGGGCAGCCTTACTCTTATTATAATTAGATTCCTTCAGTGCCTGCAATATCATTTCGTATTCAGCATCGATGCTGGCTTCTTTGAGGGAGCTCTCGCTCAGGTTAATTTTTCCATTACCGTTTTTGTTTTCTGCCGTTCCGGATGAAGCCGGACTCCCGAATGCTGCACCGGGCTGATCGGCAAACTGAAGTTTACTATAGTTCGATATTTCAAAGGGCAGAGTTCTGGCTTCGATAAATTCTCCTTCCGTAAGCAGCGTGGCCCGTTTGATCACGTTTTTTAATTCCCGGAGATTGCCAAACCATACATATTTCTTAAAGATCTCTTCCACGTCAGGATCGAAACCTTTCACCTGTTTTCCCAATTCTTCATTTGTCGATTGCAGGAAATGTGCGGCAAGTAACATGATGTCTTCCCGGCGATCCCGCAACGGGGGTATTTCAATAGAAAACTCGTTGAACCTGTGATACAAGTCTTCCCTGAATTTGCCGCTCCGGGTAGCATTCCATAAGGGTTCGTTGCTGGCGATCAGGATCCGGACGTCCAGCTCAATATCTTTGGTTCCTCCTACCCTTCTCATTTTCCTTTCCTGCACAACCCTAAGCAGGGAAACCTGTACATCATAGGGTAGGTTGGATACTTCATCAAGGAAAATAGTTCCTCCGTTTGCCAATTCAAAACAACCAATTTTCTGGTTCACTGCCCCGGTAAAAGATCCTTTTTCGTGACCGAATAGTTCACTGGCAGCGAGTTCCTTGGAAAGAGCTCCGCAGTCAATGGCAATAAAGGTTTTACTGCTCCGCCTGCTGCGTTTGTGGATCTCCTGGGCTATGGATTCCTTTCCACTACCGGTTTCTCCATATATGATTACGCTGTAACTGGTGGGAGCCACCAGGGCAACCTGTTTTAATATTTTACGGAATGCATCAGTGTCCCCAAATACATATTTGCCCGAATAGGTGATACCCGCCTCAGGAGCAGGTTTTTCCGCAACGGTTCCTTTGGATTTGGGAACAGGGTTTGTTGTGCCGCTATCGACGTGATCGATGGCCTGTTGGATGGTATGTATAATTTCGTCCGGAAGTAAAGGCTTGGTGATGTAATCATAAGCCCCCATTTTCATTACTTTAACTGCCGTCCGCATGTCACTGTATCCCGTGATAATAATCACAGGCATGTCTGGATATTTGTTTTTAATACTGGTGAGCATTTCCATGGCATCCATGTCGCCTAACCGGTAGTCGCACATGACCAGGTTGGGCTGGTTTCCGTCCAGCCAGGCCAGGGCCTTTTTGCCCGTATACATTTCGACGACTTCATAACCGCGTCTGCTGAGGAAACGGTTTAGCAGCAGACATATGTCCCTGTCATCATCTATCACGAGAATTTTTTTCATAAATATCAAATTAGTAATTCAAATTGGTTTCGATAGTCAAGTTAAAAGAACAGTGCTCTCATTTGTGCGACAGGTATATTCAACTGATCCCTGTATTTGGCAATTGTTCTTCGTGCAACAATATATCCTTGACCTGAAAGGATATCTGCCAGTTGCTGATCAGTATAAGGTTTCTTTTTATCTTCTTTCTGCACCACTTCTTCCACAATGGTTTGAATCACTTTGTTGCTGATAATGGTTCCCTCTTTATTGGAAAGTCCTTCTGTAAATAAATCCTTAAGCAGGATTAAACCAAAAGGTGTATCGGCATATTTGTTACAGGTTATCCTCGACACGGTTGAAATATCCAGGCCTACGATTTCTGCGATATTCTTGAGGACCATGGGTCGCAATTGCATAGTATCCCCATATTTGAAATACTCCTGCTGGAACTGAACAATTGCGCGGATCACTTTAAGCATATTGGATTCCCGTTCGCGTATGGCTTTGATAAACCATTGGGCGGAAGCCAGCTTGCTGCGCATGTACTGACGTGTACCACGATCCGTGGTTTTATCGTTATCCATATGCTGGACGGTTTCAGCCCAGGTTTGATTTACATGCAGGGAAGCTGATCGCTGTCTCGCGAGAGACACTAATACTTCTTCTCCTTCCACGGTCACAATAAAATCAGGAAATACCGTATTATTTGCCTGAATGTTGTTGGTAGAACCGGTAAAAGGCCTGGTTTTCAACGACGCCAGCAATTGTAATACTTCCCTGACTTCCCCATCCTGCATTCGCATATCCCTTCGGATCTTTTCAATATTACACGCATGCAGATCTGCAAAATGATTACTGACCAATTCCAGAGCTGCCATATGACCCGGCGATTTTCCGTTTGCTTTTACCAGCTGTATTTCAAAAAATTCTCCCAGGTTCCGGGATCCACAACCCAGGGGATCCAGCTGCTGGATATTTTTTAATACCGGGTCCAAAGTTTCACCCTGCACCCATATATTTTGCTTGAATGAAATTTCTTCCGCAATGGTATCCAGATCATGCGACAGAAATCCGCTTTCATCCAGTGAATCTATAATAAAATCAGCCAGTTTATACCTGGACTCATCAACCTCAATGAAACGAAATTGCTTTTTTAACTCCTCCCTGAAATCAGGCATTTCTGCAATCTGGCGGTCAGGCATTTTGTCTGATGGCAGATAATTTTCATATTCTGTTTTATAGTCGGGAATATCGTCGTAACCATATTCTTCCCAGTTTTGAAAATCCTGCACGGTCTCTTTGGAAAACTTGTCATTTCCCAAATCATCGGTGTTTGAACTTTCTTCCAGTGCCGGAT
>JBGPBW010000084.1:0-17789 GCA_041481385.1 Puia sp. | reverse complement strand
TCAAAAGCTTTTCACGACACGATATGGAATCCGGCATTTACTATGGCTGTAAGCCAGCTGCTGGGCAATAAAGCCGTCCGGTTTTGGCACGATCAGTTATTTTGTAAACCGGCTTTGCATGGAGGCGTTGTAGCCTGGCACCAGGATTATTCTTACTGGACGAGGACCATTCCTTTACAACACCTTACTTGTTGGGTGGGACTCGACGATGCCACTACCGAAAACGGCTGCCTTTATTATGTTCCGAAAAGCCATCGCTGGGGACTTTTAAAAAAACCCGACCTCGCAGGCGATATGGAAGGACTGTTGCCATACCTTACCGAAAAACAAATAGCTGAATTTAAACCGGTGCCGATTGAATTGAAAAAAGGCTACGCAACATTTCACCATCCCCTGATGGTGCATGGTTCCTATGCCAATAAATCTTCGAAGTCAAGACGTGCTTTCGTGTTGAATGTATTTACTGACGGCACCGAGTCCAATTCAGATGATGTATTACTCACAGGTGTGCCCCCGATAAAAAAGGGCCATAAAATGGAAGGACAGTTTTTCCCTCTGATATTTCAACCCGAAGGAAAATTTTAAACTGTTATTTCGTTTCAATGTTAACCACACCTGTGGTTAATCCTTCAGACTTCGCCGTCAATTGTATATTTCCCGTATTGGTTTTTGATTGGACCACCGCGAGACATAGTCCGTGAAAAGCTTTTCGGTCGGATGACTGAAAAGATTCCATACTGATTTCGCTTCCATTGTCTGTCGCAATAACAGCACCTGCACCCGTTACGCTGAACTGAACCAAGTTACCCGCATCAGGAACCAGGTTTCCGTCGACATCCACAATCTTTGCGGTCACAAAAGAAAGATCATTCCCATCGGCCTTGATGCTGTTCCGGTCCGCACTCAAAACAATAGCAGCTGCTTTTCCTGCCGTTTTTATTTCTCTGCTTAAAACCGTCTGACCGTTTTTCCTGGAAACGGCTTTTAATGTCCCCGGTTCATAAGCCACACGCCACCAGATATGCAGGTCATCGCCCTGTTTTCTTTTAATACCCAGCGATTTTCCATTCAGCCATAGTTCCACTTCATCTGCCTGATTATAATAAGCCCATACATCAATCGTATCTCCCTTTTTCCAGTTCCAGTGCGGGAAAATATGCAGAACAGGTTTATCGGTCCATTCGCTTTGATACATATAATATGAATCTTTCGGAAATCCCGCCAGATCGATAATACCAAAATAAGAACTGCGCGCAGGCCAGGGATAGGGTGTGGGCTCACCGATATAATCAAATCCCGTCCAGATGTATTGCCCGGATAAATAATTGTATTTCTTAATCACTTTCCAGGTCTCTTCATGTGTCGAACCCCAGGGGGCAGATACATTATCGTAGGCAGAACAGCTGAGATCAGCATTTCCACCGGTAAAGTCGACATCATATCTGGTGGGCCAGCGGCGAATGCTATCGGAGGGCATATCATAGCTGCCCCGGGTTTCCAATGCCGAAACGGTTTCCGTCCCGATAAACTTTTTGCCAGGGAAATTTTTCGGGAATGCAGGAAAAGCATTTTGATTGTAGTTGTATCCAACAAGATCCAAAGCACCTGACTGTAAAATGCCATTCGATTTCCAATCCTGGTCATTGAGCGCGGCCGTAATCGGCCGGGTCGTATCCAGTGCCCTGATAATGCCGCGAAGTTCCCACGCAATTTTATAAGCGCTGCTATCTTTGACCCATTGTTCGGGAATTTCATTGCCGATACTCCATATAAAAACACTCGGATGGTTTCTGTCCCGTAAAATTTGATCTTCCAGATCCTTTTTATGCCAGGCATCCCAGTCCAGATGATAATCGTATTTATTTTTTTCGATCTTCCACATATCGAATCCTTCATCCATAACGATAAATCCCATTTTGTCGCAGAGGTCCAGCAATTCCGGCGCAGGCGGATTGTGTGAAGTCCGGATTCCATTACATCCCATCGCCTTCAATATTTCCAGCTGTCTTTCTAATGCGCGTGTGTTTATCGCAGCACCCAGGCAACCGAGGTCATGGTGATCGCAGACACCATTGATTTTGATCTGTCGTCCGTTCAATAAAAATCCCTTGTCTGTATCGAATACAAAAGACCGGATGCCGATCGCAGTCTGGATTTCATCAACCGTTTTGTGGTTGCTGATCACCTGGGTTTTTACCTGGTATAAATAAGGATCATTTACTGACCAGAGATGAGGTGCGGGTATATTGGCATTTTGTACAGCTTTGGTTGTTGAACCCTCACCCAGGTTCACATAAGATGAAGCTGCAGCAACCCGTGAACCGTTTGCATCAAATACCTCCATATTTAATGTAACGCGCTGATCGGTGGGATAGTTGTTTTTTATTTTCAGCGTAATGTTAACCCTGGCTGATCCTGTATGAATTTCCGGTGTTGTGATATAATTACCCCAGTGATCCACGAATATTTTATTTGTTGTAACCAGCCAGACATTCCGGAATATGCCGGATCCGGAATACCAACGCGAGTTCGGTTGTTCCGAATTATCTACCTTGACCAGGATAATATTTTTTTCAGCTCCCCATTTCAGATAGGGCGTCAAATCATATCGGAAAGAAATATAACCACTCGGCCGTTTCCCAAGTAAATGGCCATTGATCCAAACCTCAGATTTCCGGTATACACCATCGAAATCAATAAAAACATTTTTGCCTTTTGATGAGTCGGGCAATAAGAAAGTCTTGCGATACCATCCCAAACCGCCTGGTAAAGCACCACCACCCGTTCCCGCAGGATTGTTCCTTTCGAATTTTCCTTCAACGCTCCAGTCGTGAGGCAGATTCAAATTGCGCCAGCCTGCATCGTTAAAAGATGGATCCTGTGCATTCGATGTATTGCCCAGATAAAATTTCCATTCCCTATTGAATGATTTAATGGTTCTGGATGTGCCCTGAGCCTGAAGATGAGATTCAGATAAATAAAAGAATAATAAAAGCAGTGCCCATTTCATGTGTAACATCTTGTATATTAATTGGGGGTTAATTTGGATTCATTTCTGTTTTTACGTTTTCCAGAACCAGGGTCTTTTTTTTATTTGTTGAATGAATGTCCCTGATACGGGCAGTTCCTCCATCACGTAAATATACCGTAGCGCTGTTTACCGCCGATCCATCTTTTGGCGACTCTTCACACAGCCCATCAATCACGATTGATCCGAACCTCGTGCATTCCAACGCATGATTAAAATAAGCAGGAAGCCCATTGCCCCAGCTGACCTGAATATTCCTCACCGTCAGTGTTTCCACGCCGGTGGTAAATATCGCGGGAATCGTATGACTGAATATACCCAGCTGCACATCATTTACGGGTCGCAGATCAATATTGCCCCCATATCCGGCTTCCAGCGGACTCTTTCTGATGTTCAGATCAAAATTGTCAAAATAAATATCACGGATGCTTCCCTTGCCCGAACTATAAATAACTATGCCTGATTCTGAGTCAGCGTTTATGTTTGAAAACCTGATATTGCTGATGCTGCCCGTTTCTTTAACGCCCAGTCCGGGTACTGAAGAAATATGGATCGGTTCCCCATGTCCCCACCATTGTCCCGAGTGCAGTCTGGTGCTGATAATGATATTGGAGAAAATCATATTTTCCATATTCCCTCCCCGCCGTTGAAATATGCCGATGCCCCGGTTGGAATCGTAAATCCTGATATTATTGAACAGCAGGTTCCCGGAGTTGTTATCATTGTATACATTATATCCCACGCGGATCCCGCAGGACCTTGAATGTAATATGCAATTGGTTGCTGTGATATTACTGGAACTCACTACCGCGATGGCATCATCACCTGCATGGATCACACAATCTGAGATTGTGATATTTTTGGAATCGTACATGTCGATACCATCACTGTTTGGGATACTCATATTGTTTTCAATAGTGATTCCATTCACTTTAATATCCGATGAATTAAAAAAGGCAATCGTCCAGTTGGGTGATTCCTGAATTTTGAAATTGCTCAGGCGAACATTCCTGCAACTGGAGAAAATAATCATCACGCCGGGACGCATTGCATAAGAGCCTTTCCAAAGCACGGGTCCGTCATCCCGCCCCCATTTTGGATTCATATAATTTTTTCCCTGGCGGGTATTGGCCAGATTGAAATCTGTGCCGGACTGCAGACTGTCCATATACATGGAAAACGCGCCATTTCCATTGATGATACCTGTTCCGGTTATCGAAATATTTTCTTCATTATGGGCTACAAGTATTCCGGTTTTCTCTCCTGCGCCAAGACCGGTAAACCCAAAATCTTTTTGAAGCAAATAGTCTTTGTCTTCCCGGCTACCTGAAAGTATAGCGCCGGGCTCCAGGTCAAGATTCATATTACTATGGAGCCTGATGGTACCGGTAACGAAACTGCCGGCGGGAATAATTATCCTTCCGCCACCATGCGAGTAGCAATCGTCCACCGCATGCTGAATAGCGACAGTATTATTTGTTTTTCCATCGGGGACTGCACCGTATTGAATAATATTATATTGGGAGAAGACAGCGTTTTCTTTTCCGGACTGTGCAGAACCCATTGAATACATGAACAGGAAGGACACTAACAGGGCAAGCCATTTTACCATAACCTGAAGATAAATCAAAAGTTTCCAACCCAACGGTCATCGGTCATCGGTCAACCCGCCTCCGCTAACGCTTCGGTGGGCAAAGCCGTCAACTGCCAACTGCCAACCGTCAACCGTCATCGGTCAACCGTCAACTACAAGTCAATACCGTTAAATACTAAATCACGGGTCCTATCTATGTAAACAGGCGATAGCTTTATTCTCATTGCGCAATTCCGGTTAAGGTCCTTTTCCTGTGGCCTGGTATTATTATTCATCAACCCAAACAAAATTTTTTATGAAACAATTTATACATTGGCTTCAGGGCCGGTCAAGAGTCTACGCACTGATTTGCGTCGTTATGGTGATGGCTTGTTTTACAGGTTGCAGAAAAGAGCCCGGCTTCCATGTCGATTTTCCTCCTTCTCTGTATCCGGCAGATGTGATTGACAAATGGATGACGCTTGAAATCAGAATATATAAATCTGCAACGGGCTTTAGCAATGCGGGTTTTTCACGGCCATTTGCCTATTCAGGTATCAGCGCTTACGAATCCATTGATCCGGGATTACTTTCCTGGAAAAATAAATACAATGGACTTTCAGGACTTCCTGAAACAGACCCATTTAAAAAATACAACTGGCCTGCCAGTGTCAATGCTACCCTCGCGGAAATCAACAGGAGTTTTTTTACAACGACCAATTTGGATGCGACCGACCTGGCAGCGATTGATTCTCTTGAAAACGCGCTGTACACGGGTTTCAGTGGAGAGAAAGCCGATGTGCTCAGCCGCTCAGTGGCTTTCGGAAAATCCATTGCCGACGCCATATTCGCCTGGGCCCTGACCGATGGTTTTATTCAAAATAATGCGATGCCCTATACACCTCCCGTTGGATTTGGATTATGGGTTCCGACTGCGCCAACGCCACCGGTCGGTCCTTTTTGGGGTAATGACCGGCGCATTATTGCAAACAGCGGAGATAATGACGCACCGGGCGCGCCGATTCCTTATTCAGATGTTACCGGATCCGATTTTTATAATCAGGTTAATGATTTATATCAGGCATCAAAAGTCCTGACAACCGATCAGAAGAATCAGGCTTTTTTCTGGAGAGATGTACCCGGCGTTTCCACTCCGGGTCATTGGATGAGCATTACCCAACAGGCCATAAGGCAATCGCACAGTCGGCTGGACAAAGCTGCCGGCGCTTATGCCCTCACCGGAATATGTTTTAACGATGCGGTGATCAGTGTATTTCATTACAAATATGTATACAATAACGTGAGGCCGATCACTTATATCCACAATGTTATCGGCGATGCCACCTGGGCTCCTCAATTTGGAACACCCAATCATCCGGAATATCCCGCAGCTCACGCCTTTGTTTCTGCAGCTGTTGCCGAAGGACTGACAGCTGCATTTGGGAATATCGGCCCCCTGACGGATCATACCTGGGACTATCTGGGATTTCCCGCGCGTACGTTCAATACATTTCGCGAATTCGGATTGGATGCAGGTAATTCAAGATTTTTTGCCGGAATACATTACCAGCCTTCCATCAACGCAGGTCTCAAATCAGGAGCAACTGTCGGAGATAATGTTGTAAACGCATTGTCGAGATTTTCAGATGGAGACAAGTAAAGATAACAGATAACAGATGACAGTTCAGGTCTCGCATCCACTGTCATCTGTTATCTGTCATTTGACAATCGTGTAATATTCACTATAAAAAAAAATTATGAAAAGCCTAATGCTGATAATTTCCGCAATTATCCTAATTACAGGCTGCAGTAAATCTTCATCTTCAAATTCTGTTGCAGCCCCGCCACCCTGTACAACCGATAGTTGCAAACTTGTATCTTATAAGTGGGAAATTGTTTCACAAACAGTCCAAACGGATATGGGGAAGTATACATATACAACTAGCCAATTAGCTACAATAAACTGGGCAACATTCTTATTTAAACCCGATTTAACATATCGATCCTACGGAGGCCAGACTGGTAACTATACGTATACCACAGCCACTAAAAAGATGGTATTATTTGATGCCCTTCTGCCCATTTCTTTTGACGTGGCTTTCCCTACACTAACTTCTGTAACTTTTACCGGCGATAAGGTACAGATGAACCCCAGGACGGATTCAAGCATTGCAGCAAATTTTGAAATTAATGCGATTGCAGGTGGTTTATATACTGATTTTGGAGTGGATACTTCTAAAATTCATTTTATACAAACCGTATTCAGTTATAACGGTTATTAACTCAACGGTCAAGCTCAATCAGGTATATCCAGAAATTTCATCAACGCTTCTTTACGACCCCGGGAAACACTTACAGTTGAACCATCAGCCATAACAAGATAACCACCATCTCCCCGAATGTATTTGGTTACTTCATTCAGATTGACCAGGTAGGAATGATGCACCCGGAGGAAGGATTTAAAATCCTGTAGTTGTTCCTCCATTTCTTTCAAACACCTGCAGGCTACGATTTTGGTCTTATCTTTAAGTATGAGGTGCGTGTAATTATTATTCGCCTCGCAGTAAACAATCTGGTCGGCTGGAATCAATTCGAACCCTTCAACTGTCGGGATCCCGATTTTTGTAATACCTCTGTTCTTGTTTTGAATCTGCTCAATCATTGTTCTGAATTGTTCAGCGATCGGTCTCGATTTTTGTTCTTCAATCTTGTGCACCGCTGCAATCAGCTCTTCCGGATCAATAGGTTTTAACAGGTAATCCAGTGCACTGATCCGGAAAGCTTTAACCGCATATTGATCGTAACTGGTCGTGAAAATTACGGAAAAGGAAATCTGTTTGCACTGTTCGAGAAACTCAAATCCATTCATGGTCGGCATTTCAATATCCAGGAACACCAGCTCAGGATTCATTTTCTCAATCGCTTCCAGGGCATTTTTACCCGACATGCATTTGGCCAGGATCTCTATACCCGGACAATGTTCATGTAACTGAATACTTAGAGAATTCAGACAGTGAACTTCGTCATCGATCAGAATGGACTTAATCATAAGTAACAGGAATTTTAATCTGAACTTCTGTTCCCGCCGCACTGCCGTCTGAATGGACCAGGTCTTTAATCATAACCGACGACTCATTTCCATTAGCACTTTGAATCATGGCGATACGGTCAGCCGTAATCAGTAAGCCCATCGATTTATGTTTGGTAGCCGACTTACTGGCAATCCTTGCTGCCTGTTCGCGGCCAATGCCATTGTCTGTAATTGTTATATACAGGCAATGTTCTTCCTGCACCACTTCGATTTCCAACTCTCCTTTTTCCTCCTTATGCATCAGCCCATGCCATATGGCGTTCTCCACATAGGGCTGGATGATCAGCGGTGGTATTTTTATTCTGGACGTGTTGAGTTCCGGTGAAACAATAATTTTATAAGTAAAATGACTGTCAAACCGCATTACCTCCATATCCAGGTAAAGTTCAAGGGATTCCAATTCACTTTTCAGGGATATAAATGAACTCTGCGAGTTTTGTAATATCATTCGGATCAGTCTCGAAAATTTGGTAAGATACCTGGAGGAATCCGGTTTGTTATTTTCCAGTATAAAACGATTGATGGAATTGAGGGAATTAAAAATAAAATGCGGATTCATTTGCGTTCTCAATGTTTGCATTTTCAACTCGGTGGCCTGCTGCTGCAGTTCAGCCTGTTTCTTTTTATTTTGCAACGAATCATTATTCTTTTTCAGTGAAAAATTTCTGAAAATAATAAAGCCCAACAGGCCAAAGATGAAAATACTGGCTATGAGAATTTTATTCACCAGGGACTGCTGTTTAAGCTGACCCTCTTTAATTTTATTGTCCTTATCCAGCAATTTTAAGCGGGCCTGTTTCTTATCATCTTCTGTTATTGCAGCCAGGTAATTTAGCTTTGAAAGGAACTTCTGTGTCAGAACGGAATCCTTTAAAATGGTGTACTTATTTGAATAAATAAAAGCGCTGTCGAATTTACCCGTTTTTGAATATATCGTTGAAGTCAGCTGATACCCGTCGATCATCGATTGTCGTGCACTTGCTTTTTTTGCAAGACTAAGGCCTTCGGAGGTAAATTTCTGAGCTGCTTTAAAGTTATTCTTGCCGGCATAACTTTTCCCGGCATCCAGCAGGGATATCATTAAATGAACCTGATCGTCATTACCCCTGAAAATATTGATCAGGTTCAGGGATATTTTTAGTGAGGAATCGTAGTTTTTTCCCGCCAGATAGGTTTCACTAAGACTCTGCAAAACAAGCGGGTCGTTGGGATTCTTTTTTAATGATTTGAAAAGGTAGTAAAATGACGAATCGTACTTGTTCAGGCGACAGTAAATGGTTCCTAATGGTTCGTTTTGATCCCAAATGAGATTGTTTGCTTTTGCATATTGCAGGCTGAGCTCATAATAGGCGAGGGCGGTTTCATAATCTCCAGCTGCTTTGAAGAGATTCCCAAAACTGTTATAGGAGAACAAAATACAAAGGGTATCACTCATTTTAGAACGGATCATCAAACTTTTCTGGCAATATTCAAACCCCTTTTTATAATTGCCCATAGCTGTATACAGTATACTCCTGAATGCACATAATCTTCCCTTACCTTCCTCACTCCCGGTCTCCTGTAAATAAGCGCCCGCTTTCTCATAATCGCTTTCTGCAACGGGATATTCATTTTTTAGATAATGGACAGCACCCAGGTAGAGATAACCGAAACCAAGGATTTTGGCATTGTAATTTATCTGCGATAGCCGGATGCATTCCAGCAAATCAACTTCAGCCTGCTTGTAGTTTCTTCCGTAGTAGGCGCTCACACCCAGATTCAATCTTGCCATAGCGTAGCCATAACCATTGCCCGTGGTTTTGGATATTAGATTAGCCTGATAGGCATAATAAAAAATGGAATCCGAAATAGGACGTGCAAACCACCAGTATTCCTCACTCAGCAAATTCAAACAATCGATCCTGTGATTTCCTGCAGCTACAGGTAATTCTTTCAACAAAGCGTTAATCGCTTTCCTGTCAGGATGTTGCGCAAATGAGATCTGGGAAAACAAAACAATTTCAAGAAAGATAATACCAATGCTCTTTAAAAGGGATGGGGTCCTTTTATTAAAAATAAACGGGTCAAAATGACTGTTTAAGGTCATATTGGTGTTTGCTAAGCGAATGTAGTTTTTATTTGATCAGGTTCTCGTGAAAAGATTCATTAAAAAATATGCGAATTCAGAATCTCGATCAAGAGGTATTTAGCAGTTAACGCTCCGGACTTGTAGTTTACCGCCAACCCACCTACTAAACGCTTCGGTGGGCAAAGCCGCCAACCGTCAACTGCCAACCGTCAACTATTCTATATAAGTGGCTTGGAAAATAAAGCGTTTCCAAATACCATTTTCTTTTTTCAATGCCTGCGTGTACCGGATTTTTTTGGCCTTTGGAGAATTGGGATTATTCGGATTATAGGCGTTTCCGGTAAAAATATTGATGCCGGTCGCAAAGGCATAATCCCCTTCGATTTGAATCTGGGTATCCTCGAATTCGAGATCTGGATTTTTTATATTCTTGGCTTTACTGTCTGCCACATAACTAAGCCATGTTTTCCGGTCCAGGATCTGGCCTCGCACATCCGTATGTTTATAATTCGCGTCGATATATTTCTCCAGCGTGTCCAGGTTGGTTTCCGACCAGGCTTTACCAATGGCATGGATGGTTTTGTTCACTTCATTTTGTTCTCCGGTAAATTGAACCTGAGATATCCCTATTAATGGTAATGAACAAATGGCAAGTAGATAGAAATAGTAGAATAACGGTTTCATGTATGAGGGTTTAAGGGTTTCTATAAACGAATATATCGATTCTAAATCCCGTTTTTACAGAAATCCGTCAACCGTCAACTGTCAACTGTCATCTATTCAATTTTTCTTAATCTGTTTTGGTGAGAGGATGATGCCTGAGGTATATGGCCAGGTGAAGGTAAAGTTAGAGTCGGTTACCAGGACACTTCCCTGATAGGTTACCTGGTTTAGAATTACATAGAATGGGTGAGTTCCATTATCTAGCGGGGAAAGGAATATATTAGAGGTAGCTGGATCTTTTACTCCACCGCAACCTGCTCTGTCTATTGTAACAGTAGCTGAATCAAAATAAATCATTATGGTTGAGGTCGGGCCGGCAGCTGGTTGAGTGATCCCTAATGATGTTATAATTGATCCGCAATTAAATTTACTTGTTGTTGTTGCAAGGATTACGAGAATACTTGAGAATGCTTGCGGTGTTAGTGTAATCTCTTTGTCTGTAAGCGGAACTATATTTGAACCTGATGGCGGTACATATACCGAATCACTAACGTGAATCGTGGAATGCGTGCTGTCATAGGCAGTTACAGTATTAGTCAAAGAATAAAAATTGGCAGTGAGCAGGTAGGTGCCTGCCAGGCTGATGTTAATCGTCACCTCGTTCCCATTGGGAATGAGCGCGGTGCCTAATGAAGGCCTGATCGCCCACTTGATTATTGTATTGGGATCCTGAACCGTTGTTGAAACCACAATGGGCTCCCCTCTTTTCACAGTGTCTTTTGGCAGGAGGATTACCGGATTCTTGTTCGGCCCTGCATAATCCACTGTAACCGTATTTTTAATACAGGCGGGAATAACCACAAAGGAAAACAGGCAAATAAAAACAACAGATTTAAAAATTTTCATAACCTCACATTTAAACGCGATAATATTTTTATCGGATGAACCGCGATATTCCTATATGAATTCCCGAATTAAAAACGGGAATAGAACCTCCAGAATTCTGTGTTTTAAATGAATTTCCCGTATTGCTGTTCAGGGGAATCTGAAAATAGGGTTCTATCCTGATATTGGCAAATTTTCCGATTTTGTATTCGTATCCCAGACTGATATTTATGTATGATGGTAATAAACTGGTAACCCCATAGTCAAAGTGATTGGGTATGGGAATATGAACACTGTCCATCACATGGATCAGAATCTTGTCGCTCACACCGACATATGACGAAATACCGGCTGCAATAAAGAAATTACCCGCAGGTTTGCAAATGATATTATATTTTAAGGTCAGGGGCATTTCGATCGCATTTCTGCTGCCCTCCAGACTGGCTGCATAGTTTACGCCGGCAAACTCATTATAATATTTTCCGGTGACGTAATAATATTGTTTGGTATAGAAAAGTCCGGTCTCAATAGAAAATTTTTTATTAAGTGTATATCCCGCGAGCAGACCAAAATCAAACCCGGATTTTTTTAACCCCTGATGTTTTACCTGGGTTAACATGGGGCCGGCAACCAGGCCAAGATAAAATCCCTGGCGTCGTGGATAATCCAGATGCTGCAGGGGAAGATTTTTTTGATGACTTAAATGAAGGGTTAGGGGTTCACCATTTTCAAAAAGAGAGAGGGTGTTTATGGAGTATGCTGCCTCAAGACCCAGATCATAACTATGTATTTGGACAACCGGGTTGCTTTTAATCGCTGCTTCAGAAATAAAAGCGCTGCCGATCTCTATTCTTTGCAGAACAGTTAAATTCTTTTCCGGAATTAATTTTTCGTTTTTGTGATAATCTATATCTTCTGGTGTTGCTGTTACAATAGTCTTCATGGCTGGCTTCATGGATGAGGTCTCAGATGGCTTATCAAATGTTTTTTCAGAAGGTTTCACTAATAGCTCTTGCATCTTGGAACCCGGATTGTGTTCTGTATTTGTTTTTTGATTTGCGATTTCGTTTGTATTTTTTTTGATCTCTGTTTGCAGCGCTGCACCCTGAGCTTTTGACTTTGTTGTTTTATATCCTTTAATCACGGGCATCAGGGATAAAATAGCGATCGGTAACAGAATAATCAGCGCTAGCAACATCATCCACTTCCTGTATTTGGAACGAATGGTATCAGCGAGAGATCTTGGCCGTTTAATACTGATGATTCTACCGGATAGTTCATCCCATTTGCTGACGACAGGCTTTAGCCCAAATTTATCTACGGCATGTCGAAACAGATCATCGAGGTCTTCGTTTAAATCCTGCATAAGTTCACTTTTTCAAGTTCTTTAATGTTTTTCTGCAGCATCATCCGGGCCCGCGACAGGTTTGATTTTGATGTGCCCACGGGTATATTCAGCATTTCGGATATCTCCGCATGAGAATAACCATCAATTGCATATAAGTTGAATACAGTCCGGTATGCGGGGGGAAGTTCTACGATCAGGGTCACCAGTTCCTTATACAGAACCTGCTGATCTGCATCATTGTGAATGTCTGTGATGCCCCATACGAATTCCGGAATACCCCCGATTTCAGGCATCATCTGACCTTTCCGGAGTTCGTCGATCGACGCGTTGATCATTACTTTTTTTAACCAGGCAAATAATATTTTTTCATTCTCTTCATCTTTGCCGATTTTAAAATTGGGGAAATGGTTAAAGAGTTTGACAAATCCGTCGTGCACGACGTCAATAGCTTTTTCATACCGGTACATGTACCGGAATACAATTTTTAACGCAAACCCCAGGTAACGTTCATAGAGTATTTTTTGATACTTGTATTCCTGACGGATACAGCCTTTAATGATATGCGTAATATTATCCAAAATCCAAAAAGGGGTTTTGAAAGGACGGGTAAAGGGTTGGCAACAAACTGATCGCGCAGTGCTGGTTAGTCGGCAGGATGGATTTAAAACCCGGGGCGGTATCCGAAATTATTGGAAACCTATATATATACGGATTTTCGCAGTATTGGTTGCAAATCAAAGGTATGCGGTCTGACGGTCTGACGGTCAACGGTCAACGGTCAACCCACCTACGCTATCGCTTTGGGGCAAAGCCGCGCTTGCGAATCCGGTAAAAACCCTTAGGGGAGACTGACCAGCTCAGGTTTGAGCATGATGGCTAAGAACAATTTTAGTTTTGCCCAGTCGGTGTATTCGTAATCAGTTGATGTATCCGTACTTTCTCCATGTTTTTTAGCAATTACGCGCATGATCAGCTTTTTAAAAAAATCATACTGGGTATATAGTAACGCACCGGCCACCTGTTCAATATGAACGGGCTTCCAACCGGTTTCTTTCAGAAAAGCTGCTGTTACTTCATCCCGTTCTTTCAATGATTCGGCATCGCCACTGGCGGTCGCCATGCACACCGAAAAAAATCCGGTGATCATTTTATTTAATACTTTGAGATTTTCTTTTATATAATGAATTACTGCGCTCTGGTATTTATGCATATGCACAGATGCGCCAATCAGCACAACATCATACCCGCCCGGTTTGGGAGGAGAATCATTTGCGTCGGCCAGGCTCACAGTATGGCCAGATCCTTCCGCCTCTTTTTTCAAATAGTTTGCAATTTTACGGGTTTGTCCTTCAGTAGAGCCATAGATAATAAGGACTTTCATAAACATGAAGGTTTAACGATTAAAACCCAAAGCTATAGGGTAGAAATCCGGGTTCCAATGACCTGGGTCAGAGACGATCATGATTGTCATCATTTCACTACAGGAATAACTGAATACCTTTGCTGAAAACCTTTAACCTGGATTAAAATAAATCGGTCATGACAAACACTAAAAACGAATCATTCAAAATCACAGGAGAAAACCTGCTGAAAAAAATTAAGGAATTGGTCGAAGAAGGAAATATCAATAAGATCACCATCCACGACAAAAGCGGAAGAGAACTCATGAGTTTCCCCGTAACAGTAGGTTTGGTGGGCGCCGTCTTTGCTCCGGTGTTAGCCGCCATCGGTGCCTTCGCTGCGATTATTGGAGAATGCAGCATTACTGTAGAAAGACCACATTAGTTTTTCTAATGAGCACCCCAGATATATTCATTATCCTTTTTATTCACATCAGGAACATAGAGACTGCCGAGTGTGAGCCTGGTTGGTTTTTTTGATGAAGTAAAATGTAATTCAACAGTTTTATTATTTTGTTCCCAGCAGGAAACATCGCGATGGATCTTTTGCACGCTGCCATCAGCGAAATAAATAGTCAAGTCAACCGGCACCGGTTTGCCACCGATATTTTCTATCGTCACCTGGTAATCAATACCGGCACTGTTCGCTGAAGCAATGGAGAGGTCAGGATATCCGCCATCGTAGAACCAGCGTTTCCAAAACCAATTCATATTTCTTCCTGACCCCACATTCATGGAATTAAAAAAATCCAGCGGCATCGGATGTTTGCCGTTCCAGTGGCTAATATAATAATGGAGCCCCTGGAAGAACGCAGTTTCGCCCAACATATCCTGTACATACATATAGCCAAGCGCAGGTTTGGGATATGAATTCAGAAAATAACTGGTGCCCGTGAGTTCAGTGGATAAATTGATGATGGGCAGATCCAGTTCTTTTCCTGCTACGCGGTTATAGGCTTCCATTCCATAACCATCTTTGAAAGCCGTATCGATTTTGGGTGATAGCAACCACTCGCCGACTGTCGCCCATCCTTCATCCATCCAGGCATACTTGGTTTCATTGACGCCCATATAAAAAGGAAACATCGTGTGGAAGATCTCATGGTCTGTAAGTGATATGGTGGAAGTGCGCTCCTGCAAAGGATTATCATTCACCATCATCGGATATTCCATCTGATCCAGGCCATCAAATACCGTTTCGTGCGGATAGGGGAAGGGCCATTTTGGATACTGATAACTCATCAGGTCGACAGTCTTACGCGCAAAATCAATAACCTCATAAAAATCTTTATGCCGCGGATTGAATGCTACATCAACCCGGGTTCTGCGTTTGCTGTTTTTATCGACTTCCACACTGGAAGCATACCAGAGATAATGATTACTCAGGGCGAAAACAAAATCCGTAACATGGGTTGCATCGAAGGTCCAGGTGTTCAGTGCATTCTGGTTCGCGATATCTTTCGCAGCCAGATCGTTACTGTCGATAATCTGGGTGATCGCATCACTGTGCTCTGCCTTTGTTATTCGATCTATATATTTCTGTCCTAATAATGCTGCCCCGTTTTTCAGATCTCCTGTAGCCCATACCAAATAATTTTTAGGTACGGTTATGTCCACAGCAAAATGACAGAAATCATTATAGAATTCCTGTGATCCGTTGTAAGGAAAAAGATTCCATCCATCGAGATCATCATACACGGCGATTCTCGGGAAAAAATAGGCAATAAAAAAAGCACTGCTGTCAATGGCGCCGGTCCGCTGATGCGAACCCATATTCAGTGTATATGAGAAATCAAGTGAAACCTTCAGGGAGTCCCCGGGCAGCAATCTGGTAATGGGGACACGCCAATTGGTGCCCTCAGGAATATTTTGAACTGCATGAGGCAACTGGTTAATCGTCAGATTAGAAAGCGACACACCTTCCATTAGATCAGCCGCTTTCACGGCATCAGCGCGAGCTGCACCCTTCTGGTAAAAATTCGGGTAGAGTTTGAACAATAATTGTTTGAGGGTATCGGGACTATGATTGTAGTAGACGATCGTTTCTGTTCCACTCAACAGGCGTGTGTCAGGTGCATAATTCACACGTATCACATAATCTGCCCCATTCTGCCAATAATTTTTTCCGGGAACGCCTTCATTGGTCCGGCTGCCTTTGCGGATGGCCTGTTCAATATTCAATGGAACAGGAAGTGTCGTTTGTGCTAAGGACTCTAGTGTTGTAAAACAGAGAACCAGCGACAATGCCAATATGGTTTTTCTCATATCCAAATCTATATGTTTTCTTTATGCAAATCAAACCATTTCAATATCCATGGGCCGCCTTGAATATTTCAAATGTTCTCAAATCAATTAATCCGCCACCTCAAGTCAGTTGATCCGCCAGGCAAATCCTTCCGACCATTTGTAGAAATCTTCGATTTCCTTTTTATGGCCTTTCAGCCATTCATTCACCTCAGGAGTTTTCGATGGGGTAAAAGCGATATAGGCAAAGGTTGTAACCAGGCCTTTATCATTCATTTCAATGAAATATGGAACATAATAATCCCAGTAAAATCCATAACCGTCTTTTTCAGTTTCCTTCAGGTATCCGCAGAGTAATGAAAATTTACGAATGAACATCTCCAACGCGGTCGTATTCAAATTACTGCTGTCATTGTCCAACGCCGAACTCATCGCCAGCATGAGTTCAGCAGATGAAAAATCATTCTGCTGGTTTTTCTTTTTTGGATCCAGCATTTCGGGACTTATGCTGACGCTCAGCCTGCCTTCATCTTTTTTGCTGACATGGGCGTTCATAATTTTCTGTATGTTTTCCAGGTTCAATGCAGCCCGGTTGGTTTCGGATTCCAAAACCATAAACCGGCAAAAAGCCAGCAGGGAAGGGATATTATTGACGTTGAATAATACATGCCCAATGGCATTATGGGAGCCGGGATGTTTCGGATTCAGCGTGACAGACTTTTGAAATGACAGGATCGCATCATCTGTTTTATGTAAAGTGTTCTGACTGATTCCCCGGTTAAAATAGAGTCCGGCATATTCGGGGAATAAATGGATGCCCTCGTTGTAGATCTCAATAGCTTTTTCAGCCTTACCCATCTCGTCAAGCGCATTGCCATAACTAACATATACTGTTTTCAGTACCGGATCCCGGGGGTGGGTTTTGATGGCTTTTTTGCAATAGCTGATCGACTCGTTATATTTTTCGATGGACAAGAGGCTATAAGCCATCTCAGCCATTGCCAGCAGATTATTTTTATCGAACCTCAAAGCCTGGTTGTATTTTATCATCGCCGAATCCGCATGACCGGCATCCTGCAGGGAAACGCCTTCATCTACCAGGCTGTCGGCCGATTCTTCCTGCTGCCCGAACACAAAAACACTGATCAACAGGCAAACCGCCATAAGCAAAGTCTTCCGCAAATTCGGGTAACGAATTTTACTGAATACCATTTCAATTTTTTATTCTGGAATCGAAGCGATAAAGTGCAAAGCTACTGCTTCTGCAAGCTGAAATTGATGGGCTGGCTTTTGTAAGATTTCACCACTTTGCCGTTTTGAACGGCGGGCGTCCATTTCGGACTCTGATTGAGTACGTCCAATACGGCCTGCCCAAGTTCCGGAGGGCCGCTCACGATTTCTATATTGCTCAAGGATCCGTCCTTTTCAACGATAAACTTGGCGACAACCTGGCCTTCTATTTTTTTCCTAACGGCCTTTTTCGGATATA
>JBGPBW010000083.1:0-18139 GCA_041481385.1 Puia sp. | reverse complement strand
GCAAATACAGCGTCGGGTATTTTTGGCAAAGAGAGAAAATAGGCGGCCGCCTGTTTTCCGGATTCAATGGAAATATTTCCCGGAAATACGAGTGCAGGGTCGAAAATAGGCACACAGACAAAACCGGATGGCAGTTTTGAAATCAGTGCACCATCATCAGCTACCCATCTGATCATCTCTTCGGTGGGATTCAGGCAACAATCCGTTCCGATCGGAAACGGGCAGATTAAACAAATGATTATTGCGCTGGATAGACTTCCGGTTACTTCATTAAGTGATGTGGTAGTTATCGGATATGGAACCGTAAAGCAAAAAGATGTAACCGGTTCGGTAGCCACTGTAACCTCAAAAGATTTTCAAAGGGGTGCTGCCATCACTACGGCCGACGAACTGATTGCCGGAAAAGTTGCTGGTGTTTCTGTCACTTCCAACGGAGGCCAGCCTGGTGCTGCAGCCACTGTACGCATCCGCGGACTTTCTTCACTGAATGGAAATAACGACCCATTGTATGTTATAGATGGAGTGCCTTTACAATCGCTGAAGAATCCCGACGGCAGTTCCACCATTTCCGGTGTGACGGATCCCCTGTCCATGATCAACCCGAATGATATCGAAACCATGACGGTACTCAAAGATGCATCTGCAGCTGCCATCTATGGTTCGAGAGCATCCAGCGGAGTCATTCTGATTACCACCAAAAAAGGCAGAAGCGGAAAACCGGTTTTTAATTTCAACACCCAATTGGGATCTTCTATTATCGGAAGAGAAGAACAGGTATTAAGCACAGAGCAGTTGAAAGCCTATGTGAATGCAAACGGCACACCCGCACAGATTGCTGAAATGGGAACTGCGAGTACAGACTGGCAGCACGAGATCTATCAGTCCGGATTTATTACCAATAGCAACCTGAGTATGTCGGGAGCCCTGAAGAATTTGCCTTATTATGTTTCGGTGGGTTACATGGATCGGGCAGGCATTCTCAAAACGGATGACCTGAAAAGGACGAGCGCATCGTTGCGATTGAATCCGAGTTTATTCGACAATTACCTGAAGATCAATTTTAATTTTAATTATACCCATGAAGATACGCGGTTTGCCAACCAGGGGGCGATCGGCGCAGCGGCAGCTTTTGCACCCACACAACCTGTGTACAATCCCACTAAACCCAGTTATTTCGGTGGATATTTCGAATGGACAACAGGAAACGACAGTACGCCGAATACCAATGCCACAAAAAATCCAGTGGCATTAATAAATCAATACAACAGTTCAAGTACGGCCAACCGGGTTTTTGGCAATGTGGAATTCGATTACAAACTCCATTTCCTTCCCGACCTGCATGTAAACCTCAACCTCGGTCTGGATACCTCCGCGGGATGGGGCAGTGTTCATGTTCCGGCAGATGCCGCACAGCAATGGGGCACGACTACCAATCATGGACTGAATTACGATTACAGGGGTACGAATCAGAATACCGTTCTGGAATTCAAACTCAATTATATAAAAGATATGGCCGATATCGGCAGCAATATTAATGTGCTGGCGGGTTACGGCTATTATAATAACAGGGGATACACCAACAACTATCCGCACCTCGACTCAAAAGGAGATACGATCGCCGGAACGGCGCCCCTGTATCCGAGCAGCTTGAATGAAAATACCCTGATCTCCTATTTTGGCCGGTTGATCTACACTTATAACAACAGGTATACGTTGACCGCTTCTTTACGCACAGACGGTTCCTCCCGTTTTGCACCGGATGACCGATGGGGCGTGTTTCCTGCGATAGCGGTTGCCTGGAAATTAACTGAAGAAGACTTCATGAAAAATGTGAGTTCCGTTTCCATGCTGAAACTCCGGGGCAGTTATGGCGTCACGGGTAACCAGGACGGTATCGGTAACTATGGTTACATACCCAGTTATTATCTGAGTAGTAATGGAAGTCAATACCAGTTTGGCCCAGACTTTTATTATATGTCCACTCCCTCGCCTTATGTTGGCAACCTGGTCTGGGAACAGACAGCTTCCACGAATATCGGCATCGACTATGGATTTTTGAAAAACCGGATCAGCGGTAGTATCGAGTACTATTATAAGAATACGACGAACCTGATCAATAGTATTTTTATTCCGACAGGCACCAACTTTACCAATAAGATCACGAGCAATATCGGGAACATGGTGAGCAAGGGATTTGAATTCTCAATCAGTGCAGTGCCCGTTCAAAATAAAGACATCACCTGGAATGTTGCCTTTAACCTGACTTACGAAAATATCAAGATTACCAAGCTCACCAATGCCACCAATGATCCTTCATTTTATGGAAATGCAACCGGCGGTATCTCCGGAGGAACAGGAAACACCATACAGATGAATACGGTGGGCTACGAACCCAATTCGTTTTTTGTACTGCAGCAGGTATATGGTCAAAAGTCGGGAATGCCAACTGAAGGACTATATGTTGACCGAAACCGGGACGGTATCATATCATCACCGCCTTCATCGCCCGATGCCTATCATTATAAATCACCTTTCGCACCGGTCTACATGGGCTTTAGTACTTCAGTCACTTACCATAACTGGACCCTGAGCACGGTACTTCGGGCCAATATCGACAACTATGTGTACAACAATGTGGCAGCCAACCTGGCCGTGCAGCGATCCATCCTGAATCCGAATAATTTTATTTCGAATACGCTGACCAGTTATTCCAATACCAATTTTATCAACAACCAGTATTTCTCAGATTACTATGTAGAGAATGCCTCTTTCCTGAAAATGGATAACCTGATGCTGAACTATAATTTTGGTACCGTCATAAACAACAAAGTCAGATTGAATGTGAGTGCGGGTTGCCAGAATGTATTTACGATTACCAATTATACAGGAATCGATCCTGAAATATATGGTGGTATTGATAATAACATTTATCCAAAACCGAGAACCTATACGCTGGGTATAAATCTTGGATTTTAAATTAAACAATTATTCAAACTGTGCGATATGAAAAATAATTTCTTAAAAACAGGGACTCTGGTGCTGGTGGTGATTGTTCTGCTTGCAGGTTGCACGCAAGACCTGAACCGTTATCCTTCCAATACCTCAACTGCCGCGGACGTATTCAGTACAGCTGCAGGATACAAACAGGCCCTGGCTAAGGTATATGGTGCATTTGCCTTAACCGGCAGTTCGGGTCCGGCCAATTCCGATCTCGGAGGAATTGATGCGGGAACATCTGATTTTGTAAGGCTTCTTTTTGATGCCCAGGAATTAAGTACCGATGAAGCGGTATGTGCATGGAACGATCCCGGAGTTCCCGATTTTCACAATATGAACTGGAATCAGGGCAACACGATTTTGCTGGGTTTATACAGCCGTTGCATTTACCAGATTACGGTAGCGAATTCTTTTATGGCGAATGCCAGTGACGATGCCATTGCAAAATTCAGTGGGACGGATGCTCAAGATATCCGGTATTACCGTGCAGAAGCGAGATTTTTGCGCGCTTACCAGTATTCCGTGCTGATGGATTTGTTTGCCAATCCGCCATTCACGACTGAAAAAAGTCCGATAGGGACGGCATTCCTTCCTCCACAGATCTCCAGGGCCAACCTGTTCTCTTATGTGGAATCCGAACTTAAGAGCCTGGATAGCGCCAATACGATGGTGGCTCCCATGCAGAATGAATACGGAAGAGCTGACCAGGCCTGTGTATGGGCATTACTTGCGAGAATATATCTGAATGCGGAAGTATATACCGGAACGGCCAGGAATACGGATGCCATCACCTATGCCAGCAAAGTGATTGCCGCGGGATACACACTGCTGCCCAAATATCAGAATCTCTTTCTTGCAGACAACAACCTGAACAATACAGAACAATTGTTATCTGTGGCTTATGATGGTCAGAATACACAGAATTATGGTGGCACAACTTTTATCATTAATGCAGCCATTGGTGGAAAAATGACACCCGCTAATTATGGCGTTCCTGGCGGGGGATGGGGAGGTAACAGGGTTACTTCAAATATTCCAAGCCTGTTTCCAGACCTGACGGGCACGGAGGATCATCGTTCCCTGTTCTATACCAATGGTCAGAGTGAGAGCATTAGCAGTATTGCCACATTTACTGACGGACTTGCCGTGACCAAATTTCAGAATGTTACTTCAACCGGCGCTACGCCTCCCAATGCAAGTGTGTTTTCATCAACCGACTTTCCACTTTTCCGTCTCGCAGAAATGTACCTGGTCTATGCAGAAGCTGTATTGAGAGGCGGTACGGGCGGTAGCAATGCTCAGGCTCTCACCTATTTCAATTTAATCAGGGAAAGAGCTTATGGGAATAATAGCGGTGATGTGGCTTCGATTACCCTTCAGGATATTTTGCAGGAAAGAGGCAGGGAACTGTACTGGGAATGTTTCAGAAGGACTGACCTGATTCGCTATGGATTGTTTACGTCACAGGCTTATTTGTGGCCATGGAAGGGAGGGGTATCCTCAGGGACAGGAACGGATGCCCATTTTAATATTTTCCCAATTCCGTCAGTTGACCTGAACGCCAATCCCAACTTAATTCAGAATCCAGGATATTAAAATTTTAAGCATCATTATAAAGCGATTGTATGAAAAGACTTTTTAATAATATTATACTGATGGCAGCCTCAGGGTTAGTGCTGTTCAGCGCCTGTAAAAAGGATGAGACAAAAGTTGAATTCCTGGGCGGAACGAATCCTGTTTTAACGTCCACCGTTAACGACGGAGATACAATTCCACTGCCTGTGACGGATACGACTTCGGTGGCTGTGGTGTATAAGTGGACGAACCCGAACTATCAGTTCAGCAATGGTGTCAGTTCCATGAACGTCACGTATTATCTGCAGGTGGATACCGTGGGTGCTAATTTCAGCAGTCCGAATATGCAAACCGTTGCTATTAACTCGGATCTGCAAAAAGTGTTTACCGTTTCATCTTTCAATGCACTGTTGGGAAACGGTCTGCAACTCAGCTTTGGCCAGCCCCACAATATCGAAGTACGGGTTCAATCATTTATTCAGCCCTTCACTTCGGCATCTCCGGTAACGGGAACAATGAATTCTGAAAGTTTGAAATATGTGGTGGTACCTTTTGCGCCACCTCCGAAAGTGAATCCTCCTTCGTACGGAACACTGTATATCGTGGGTAGTGCCCTGGCGGTAAGTGGCTGGAATAATCCCATATCTCCTGCTTCACAGGTGCCCATCCAGCAGTTTACAAAGATTAGTCCAACAGAATTTAAACTCACTGTACCAATTGTTGGAGGTGGTGAATACAAATTCATTGGGGTTAATGGATCCTGGGGAGACCAGTGGAGTGTTGCTGTTAACGATGACCCGAATGCAATTAACGGTGGTCCTTTTGTCTTTAATGGCGCAAACACCAAAGCTCCCGCAGCAAGTGGCAACTATGTCATTGATGTGAATTTTCAAACGGGTATGTTTAGCGTAACGCCAGAGTAACTAACATTCAATGACGAACAAAAAATAATTGTATGAAATATAATATATCAAAATTTTTACTTGTTGCTCTGTCGTTGGTGCTGGGTATATTGGCCTGTCAGAAACAAAGCAATCCTTATTATGCGAATGGGACCACACCAGTGCTGAGCAGCACCACGACGAGTATTGCAGCTAAACCTGCAGATTCGCTCAGCAAAGTGCTTGTGCTGAACTGGACCAATCCCAATTACGCAACCAATGCAGCATCTCAGAAATTTACGATCCAGATTGATTCAGGCGGCCGTAATTTTTCCAAGGCTGTCGACATTGTCGTGAGTGGTGTGCTGACAGATACCTTTACAGCAAAACAGATCAATGAAGTAGCACTTGGAATGGGTTTCGCTTACAATGTGGCTTATAATATGGATGTGCGGGTGGTATCGTCTTACGCAAATAATAATGAGCAACTCCCGTCCAATATGATCACCATCAGCGTTACACCCTATGTGATCCCTCCAAAAGTTCAGCCTCCCCTTTCCGGCGAATTATACGTTGTGGGGGATGCCACACAGGGCGGCTGGAATAACCCGGTACCTACACCCTCACAACAATTTGAAAAAATTGATTCCGTGCATTATGGCGGAGTATTTAAGCTCGTTGGTGGTAAACAATACCTTATGTTGCCGAAGAATGGGGATTGGTCAAACAAATACGCTGTCGCCAGTGGAACCGTGCCGGCTGCGGGCGGTCCATTTGGGTATAATGGAAGCAACAACACATACAATACTAATTTCAATGGTCCGGCAAACGACGGATGGTATACCATCATGGTGGATTTCCAGCAGGGAACTTTTTCTGTAAATGCTTATTCACAGTTAGTGCCTGATAGTTTATTCCTGGTCGGTGATGCCACAATGGGTGGATGGAATAATCCGGTTCCTGAACCATCGCAGGTATTTACGCGGATCAATTCTTCCCAGTTTTCCATTACACTGCCTTTGAATGGAGGTAAACAATACCTGATGCTTCCGGTAAATGGTGACTGGTCGAATAAATTTGCTGTGGCCAGTGGAACTGTTCCAGCAACGGGGGGACCATTTGGATACAATGGAAACAACGGCACTTACAATACTAATTTTAACGGACCAGCGGCAGCCGGGACCTATACCATAACTGCGGATTTTTTAAATTATCAATACAAGGTAACTCAGTAAAGATGCCGTGCTGTTCATAGGATCCTGAAAGTTTTACAATGAAAGGAGGCGGATTCACGACGCCTCTTTTCATTTTCATAGAATAAATATTTAATCCGAACCGAATTTTAGAATAACGGCTGATGAAAAAATTTTACTTCGTTACGGGATTGTTGTTTTGGGTTGTTTCGCTTTCCGCGCAGGAACTGGTAACTACACCTGAATTTCCACTCGATACCAGTTCGGTATCGGTGGTGGTCGATTGTTCTTACGGAAACCAGGGTCTGAATAATTATGCAAACACCAGTGATGTGTATGCTCATGTCGGTGTAATCACCAGTTCCAGCACGAGTTCATCTGACTGGCGTTACGTTCCATTCACATGGGGCACCACGAACCCCGCTGCACACGCTACTTATCTGGGGAGCAATAAATATTCGTATACGATTAATAGTATCCGTAGTTTTTTTGGTGTTCCGGCCGGAGAGACCATTCTCAAACTGGCCATCCTGTTCCGGAATGGCAGCGGGGGCCTGGTTCAGCGCAATAGTGACGGTTCGGATATGTACCAATCCGTTTACACATCCAGCCTGTCTGTACATTTTACGCAGCCTCCATTTCAGCCGATGTATAAACCGATTCCCGTTCCGGTTACAAAGAATGTTGGCGATGCGATGGCGGTAACCTGTAACTCCAATCATTCCGCATCGCTGAAATTATATTTCAATGGAGCCATAGTAGGTAGTGTGGCTTCCGGAGTTGGGCTGACAGCCATGATTTCCATCTCCGCGGCGGGTAACCAGGTTGTTAAGGGTACGGCAGATGATGGCACAACCCAGACTTCAGACTCATTTAATTTTTACGTTGGGACGCCATCCAATATACTGCCCCTGCCCTCCGGCGTTACAGATGGCATCAATTACCCGGCAGGCGATAGTTCAGCCATACTGGTATTGTTTGCTCCATATAAAACGAAAGTGGTGGTGGTGGGAGATTTTAACAACTGGACCCAGTCCACCGCCTACCAGATGTTTAAAACGCCGGACAGCAATTATTACTGGCTGCGGATTAACGGTCTCACTGCATTAACGGAATATGCTTATCAATATATTATTGACGACACCATTGTCGTTGCGGATTATAACACGGAAAAAGTATTGGACAAAAATGTGGATCCGGGAATTCCTGCATCAACCTATCCCAATCTGAAAACTTTTCCATCTGGGGCCAGCGGATCTCTTGCCGGAATTATACAAACTGCACAGCCAGCTTATAACTGGCAGGTCAGCAATTTCAAGAGACCTGCAAAAGAAAGTTTGGTGATCTATGAACTCTGGCTTGCCGATTTCACTACCAAGGGCAACTGGCAGGGACTTATTGACACGCTGACCTACCTGAAACGACTGGGCATTAACGCTGTGGAGATTGAACCCTTCAACAATTTCGAGGGAGCAGTGAGCTGGGGTTATAATCCCAATTTTTATTTTGCTCCTGAAAAGGTATACGGCACCGCAACTATTGTAAAACAATTTGTAGATGCCTGTCATCAGCAGGGTATCGCGGTTATTATGGATATGGTGATGAATCATTCTTTCGGCAGCTCACCAATGGTTCAGATGTACTGGGACAATAAACTCGGAGTACCGGCCACCAACAATCCATGGTTCAATCAATATCCGACACACGCATTCAATGTGGGTTACCAGTTCAATCATGAAACTGACGCGACCAAAAATTTTACCCGGCGCGTTGTCGATTATTGGCTGACCAACTATCATATTGACGGTTATCGCTGGGATCTCGCAAAAGGATTTACACAGACGCGCACCTGCGATGCATTCGGAAACAATTGTGATGTATCGGCCTGGGGTGCATACGATGCAGGCAGGGTGCAGACTTGGAAAACGATCTATGATAATATGCAAACCGTTTCGCCTGGTAGTTATTGCATTCTTGAAATGTTTGCCGACAATGATGAGCAATCCACGGAAGCCAATTACGGGATGATGTTATGGGGCGCAAACCTGAATCCGAATTACAATCAGGCCACGATGGGTTACAGCAATGGCTGGGATCTGGCGGGCAGCATATATACTTCTCTTGGCGGATGGAATAAACCTGGTCTTGTAGTATACCAGGAAAGTCATGATGAAGAACGGCTGATGTATAAAAACGAACAGTATGGAAACAGCAGCGGCGCTTACAGTGTGAAAGATATAGCTACCGGACTGAATCGGAATGCTGCAGCTGCAGCCTTTTGGGCAATGGCACCGGGACCCAGGATGCTCACAGAATTCGGAGAGTTGGGATACGATTATTCTATCAACTGGTGCACCAATGGTACGGTGGATCCTTCGGGAAGCTGTCGCCTTACCCCCAAGCCCATTCGGTGGGATTATTTGCAGGATAGTTCCAGAAAAAAATTACACGATGTGTATGCTGCCATGATCCAGATTCGCAAGGTGTATCCTGAACTCGATACAGCTAACACGGTATACTCGCTGGGTAGTGCATTTAAATATTTACTCGCATCAGGAAATTCAGCGGGTGCAGTAGTGATTGGCAATTTTGATGTAAGCATAAGCACGGGTACAATTCCGTTCCCGGGTAAGGGCACCTGGTATAATTATTTTGGGAACGATTCGATCCAGGTCACGGGTAATCAGAATTTCACACTGGCCCCCGGAGAGTGGCGTGTTTATCTCAATACCAAATTGAAAGACACTGTCACCAAAGACACAACCGGCACAGCGGTTTCATCAGTAGCCATTAAAGTATATCCCAACCCGGTGGCGAACAGCAGCTCGGTTATTGAATATGATTTGCCTCAGGCGGGAACATGCAGTATATATATTGTAAACAGCAGCGGGCAGGTGGTGGCTTCATCCAACCTGGGACAGGTGCAAAAGGGAAAACATATTCTTTCACCCGCGCAACTTGGCTTTAGCATTTCCAATTTCCCAAATGGAGTCTATACCATAAAAATCTTTAGTAACCAGGGGGATGCCCATTACCGCTTTCTTGTTTTGAAATAGCCGATTAATTCGTTGACCGTTGACCGTTGACGGTAGAACTTATCACCCGGACGTCGGGTGGTTATAATCAATGACAGGGCCTTTTTTCAAAGGCCCTTTATTGTAAAAAGTCTTCGGCGCAAAATGCGACATTTGGAAATGGTTCACAATCCGCTGATCACTATCGTGATTCCAACATATAACCGTTTGGCATTTGTTCAACAGGCCATCGCATCGGTTATTACTCAAACCTATACACATTGGGAGCTGATCGTTGTGGACGACGGATCAGATGATGGTACAACAGAATCGGTCATTTGCAGACCCGACAACCGGATCAGGTTTCTGGGTTTGCCGCATGCAGGTAATATCGCGGCGCTGCGGAACGCAGGGGTTAGCGCCGGTTCCGGCGAATGGCTTGCCTTTCTGGATTCTGACGATTTGTGGATTCCGGAAAAACTGGAAATACAAATGCAATCTTTGCTGCAGCAGGGAAAGCGCTGGGGTTATGGCGGATATGCATTGATGGATGAGATGATGCAGCCCATCCCCAACAAAGCCGGCATATTTCATCCGTTCTCCGGATGGATCATTAAAGAAATACTCGGTACGAAAGCTTCGGTAAACATCGGCAGCCTGCTGATTCAGCGATCGCTTTTCAACGAAGTGGGTGGATTTAATCCCGATCCGAAATTACTATTCCGTGAAGACTATGAGCTGGTCGTCAGGCTGGCCATGAAGTCCGAAGCGCTTGCCTGTCCTGATTTACTGATGTGGGTTAGGGAACATCAGAACCGGGCAACAACAGCATTTGGTTTTGGCCATGATCGCACGGCTGCAGTGTATGAACATTTTATTCAAAGTCGTCCGGGAAAAGAACTCACAAAAATTGCACGCCGCCGAATGGCGGGCGAATTGGCCGAGTCGGCGCTGGGCCGGATTCAGCAAAAGAAATATGCGGAGGCAGCGAGGCGTCTGTGCAGGGCGTTGATCAACGGAGATCAACTGAAGCATGTATTTTCAGTTGTTAAACGCGGTTTTACCCGTTAAGTATTTATCGTTTTATTCCAGCGTAATCAATTCCACTGCGGTAAACCCGGTATTGATGATTCCTTAATAAATGAACGAGCTCCTTCAACTCGGGCTTTGTCATCCATTCACTTTCAAAAAGGACCATTCGGATATTATATTTTGCGAAATCGATTGACCGGAGAATGCTGTAGTCAAATCCTTCCGCGTCCAGGTGCAACAGATCAACATCACGGAAACTGTTTCTGTTAAGCAGTTCATCAAAACGAATCACCGGCCGGGGTTCTGCAACAATCCGCTGATCCAGTCCATTTCCATAAGAGATATTTTTCAGAAAAGTTTTTTTATCAAAAGATCCGATCTGGTCGTACCAGCCCGGTTCCTCTTCTGCGATATCTTTTATTTTATAAAAGGGCATCTCGCCGGGTTCCGGACCAATGCCTGTATTTTCAAAAATGAGTCCATCGACTCCGCGGTAATTCTCTTTCAGTTTCTTAAAATTAGCCGGGTCTGGTTCTACCAGGATTCCCTGCCAGCCATAGCTTCCGATATAATGATAGAGGGGATCATTTTTCTTTCCGTCGTTGGCACCGATCTCGACAAAGGTTTTGATTGTGGATTCACCGGCCATTTTGAATATTTCATCCAGCGGGATATTCACAATCATCACCTGCGAAAGCAGGTTGGTTATAAATGATTTCAATTTCTTAACCATTGGCATCATATCAAATATATTTCATTTAACCATGACCATGGTAAGTGGTGGCTCCCGGGGGATTTAGGTCAATTGTTTATATTTGGGTACTAATGGTTTAACATATCAAAGCGCTGTATCATGACGGACACCATAACCATGATCGCCAATATTGCACTGGCTTTATCATTTATTGTAGGTCTGATTTTCGGGATTGCCCAGGTGAAGACAGCAGCCCGCGACCGGCGTGAACGACTCACGATTCAGACAGTCCGGGAATTTCAGAGCCGGGAATTTGTAGACCTGATGCAGTTTGTGCTTACAGCGGAAATGCCTGTAAACCGGGAAGGTCTGCGGGCACTTCCTGTTAAAGATCAAACAGACCTGATGCAATTTGGCCAGCAAATGGAATCTCTCGGGATCCTGGTAGCCGAACGTCTGATCAATATTGACCTCGTGGAAAAAACACTTGGATCTTTTGTGACGACTTCATGGCAAAAATACCAAACATTGTTTTTAAACATCAGGGAAACAACACCAGATCCATATCTGGGTGAATATTTTCAATGGCTCGCTGAACGGATTGATGAGCGAATGACAGAAAAACCGCGCCAGCCATATTACTTAAATAAATAAGTCATGGCAAAAAAAACAATCGTATTTATTCATGGCTTGTGGATACATACCAGCTCATGGCAGGCCTGGATGGAATTTTTTAACCAACGGGGTTATCAGACACTCAATCCGGACTGGCCCGGTGATTCACCTACCGTGGCTGAATGCCGCAGTAGTCCGGGGGCTATTGCCAACCGCGGCGTCAGCGAAGTAGCGGACAGCTATGCGAAGATATTTGCGACATTAAGCGAGCCGCCGATTGTGATCGGGCATTCTTTTGGCGGACTTATTACCCAGGTTTTGTTGGGTCGGGGTATTGCCGCAGCGGGTATTGCCATAGACCCGGCTCCAATAAAGGGGGTTTGGCAACTCCCGTTTTCGGCGTTGAGGGCTTCATTCCCGGTATTGGGCAATCCTTTTAACTTTAAAAAAGCAGTCTCTTTGAGTTTTAGTCAGTTCAGATATGGCTTTGCCAACGCAGTTCCCGAAGAAGAAGCCAGACAATTATATGATAGTTGGACAATACCAGCTCCCGCCCGTCCGCTTTTTCAGGCAGCGACAGCGAGTTTTGCCGGTTCAGAAACCAAAGTCAATACGGCGAATAAAAACCGTGGGCCCCTGCTGATTACGGGTGGGGAAAAAGACCATATCGCACCTCCCATACTGGGGCAGGCTTCCTTAAAAAAATATAGTGCGTCCGTTAAATCGGAATTCAAAATGTTTGCAGGCCGTGGGCATTCGCTAATAGTGGATCACGGGTGGAAGGAGGTGGCTGAATATTCCCTGGGCTGGTTGAATCAAAACGGATTGTAAATGAATTTACCTTCCGTTTGCCCGCAGTACGGTAATGTCTTTCTTAAGATCATCTTCGTAGGTCTTTTTTACGATATAATGCCATTGTTTGTCTGATACATCCACATAGAAGATCTCTCCTTTTTTATGTTTCGAAACTGCTTCCTGGAATTCTTTGGGCATCATTTCAATTCCGAAAAACCAGCCGGTGTCGCCATGTGAGGTATTGCCGTCCATGGTATATTGGTCAGAAAGTTGTTCCATGGAAGTACCTGCAGAAGCTTTCTGGGTGATGATTTTTTTCAGGCTGTCTATTTCGGTAACCGATAATGTAGATCCATCCAGGAAAACATAATTTGCCCGGTAGTTGACGGTTTCCTTGGCTTCGAGCACTTTGTATGTTACATAACCGACGGAAAACACATCGCCTTTGTTCTGCCTCAGTAGTCTTTTGTCGATCAGGGTGGAGTCTTTACCATACGACAAGTGGAGCAGGGTCGGTTTGAGCGCAGCATTCGCATCAATGAATGCCTGGGCTTGTTCCAGGGTTGTGATTTTTTGGAATTGTTCGGTTACGGTTAATTGTGCAAGAGCAGGAAAAGTGCAGAGCAGGAATAAGGCTACGAGGCCATGTTTCATAATTCAATATTTAGTCTGACGCATTAAAAAAAAGCCGCTGTTTGCTGTTGGTACAACATGAAAAGCGACTTGATGAAGATACTATATTTCATAGTATTCAGGTGGCATCCCCTCCACGTTGGTCTTAAGAGCTGGTTAATTTTTTACCGATACCGGGGAGCCGGCCGGTGGGTAGGACAAGGGCCATTTGGTTTGTAATTCAACTGGTTATTGCGTATTTAAACGTAAGCGTTACAATTTTGGAATAGAAATTGCAGCTAGATTCACTAAATGAGAACCCGTCTAATTCATTACCACTAAACTTGCTCAAATGAAAAAGTACATCCTGCTATTGGTTATGTTTTTCTCAGTAACTGTTTTTGCTGCAGACAAAGGCACATGGACCGGATACATCAGTGATGCCCATTGCGGCGCCAAAGGAAATAACGACGGACATGCCGCATGCGCTAAGAAATGTGTTAAGGAGGGTTATGCTCCTGTTTTCGTAGTTGGGGATAAAGTGTATACCATCAATGATCCGAAGAAGGTCTCCAATTATATTGGGGACAAGGTTACGATCACCGGCACGATTACCGGAGATGCGATAGATATTGAAAAGGTGAGCAAATAAAAAAGCCTGGCAAATAATTCTCGTGCCTTTCGTGAGATTGGATAAAAACCAATAGCCGCCTCCTGTGAGACGGTTATTTTTTTTTCTGATCATGGCGTACGCAAAAACTATTGTTTTATCATGCCGGGAGTTGCTGGCGAAGGTTAGCAAAAGGCCTGCTGATGGAGCTGGCAGGTTCTGAAAACCATTTCGGCCCTGCCGGTGTCATATAAACGCAATCTTCCAGACGAACACCAAATTCACCGGGAATGGAAATGGTTGGCTCTATACTGAAACACATACCTGCCTGCAGGGGCAAATGATTTCCTTTTACCATATTACCCCATTCATGACCGTCCATTCCAATGCCATGTCCGGTACGGTGGGGCAAACCGGGAAGCTGGTAGCCAGGTCCGAAGCCCGCACCGGTAATGACTTTTCGGGCAGCGGCGTCTACTTCTTCGCAGGAGGATCCGATCCTCGCTGCGGCAAAACCCGCCGCCTGCGCTTTCTGTTCCAGATTCCAAACCTCTAGCTGACGGGGCGAGGGTTCAGCCCCGAATACGATGGTCCTGGTGATATCTGAACAATAACCACCCACCTTACAACCACAGTCCATCAGCACGATATCTCCTTTTTTTAATAACCGGGGTTTGATGCTGCCATGTGGAAGAGCTGAAGATTCGCCAAATAAGATCAGGGCGAAATCCGGTGTGGCACCCATATCTTTCTGGGCTTTATTGATGATGTCTGAAATATAATCCGGTGAAATGCCTTCTTTCAGGCTACTGAATCCGAGTTGCATTGCTGCAACAGTTATGTCGCTGGCTTTTTGCATTAAAGCCAGTTCAGCAGGAGATTTGATCATACGGCAGGGAATGGTCACCGGATCACCACTCAGATATTTCAATTGAGGCGCTGCTTTACGAATTCCATCAAAAATAAAAAAACGAACCTGCTCCTCGATTCCGATGATACCCGAATTGATCCCCGCTTCTTTAAGAGCCTGCGTTATTTGCTGGTAAGGACTTTCATCCTCCTGCCATATATAGACTTTATTACCGATCGTGATCAGCTCGCGAAACCGGGCTTCTTCAAATCCCGGGCATGTGTATACGATTTCTCCCTTCGCCGGAATGATGGCCACCATGGTTCGCTCACTGGGCCACCAGGAAATACCGGTAAAATATTCCAGGGAGCTGCCACTTTCCAATACCAGCGCCTTCATATTATTTTGCAAGAGCAGGTGCTGTGCTTTCACTACCCTTTCTTTTCGTTCATCTGCAGTAATGGGTTTGACATCTCCGGTTTTGGAAACCACATCGACTGATCCTTCAGTTTTTGTATTTTCTGCAGTACCACGGATGGATTGAAAACCTGATGTGAGTGTGGTTCCTGCCATGAGCGTGGAAAGCTGGATGAAATTTCTTCTTTTAAAATTCAAAAAACTATATTTTAATGTTGAGAGGCTGCATGCTCCTAAGGTAATATATTTTCATTTCCTCCCAACAGATTGTAATTTCAACATTCCTCATTAGGGTCTGATAATTTATAAGACCACTCTGAATAATTATACCGTAATTCAAAATAGCGGCCTATGCGCACAAAATGGCTGATCATTGTCCCCCTGATTTTTATCATTCTTTATTTAGTGGGTCCGAGTCCCGGCAGACCGGTGTATTCCACCAACATGCCAGTAGTTCCGGACAGTCTGGCTGCCCTCGAACGAAATGTGCAGCAAAACGAATCCGTGCATCACCTGAAACCTGACAATGAAGCGAGGATTGTCTGGGCCAATGATTCAATGCCGAAGATAACAAACTATAGTATTGTTTACCTGCACGGATTTTCGGCTTCACAAGAAGAAGGAGCTCCCGTACACAGGAATATTGCCAGAGAATTTGGCTGCAATCTCTATCTGTCAAGGCTGGCCGAGCACGGCATTGACACCAGCGAGCAATTGCTCAACCTTAATGCGGATGAATATTGGGAATCGGCGAAAAAAGCGCTGGCTATTGGGAAAAAAATTGGCAGGAAAGTAATTCTGATGGGAACATCCACGGGCGGATCCCTGGCATTGCAGTTGGCCGTTACATACCCGAACGATGTGGCCGCGCTTATTTTATTGTCGCCGAATATCGCAATCAACGATCCGTTTGCCTGGTTATTGAACAATCCCTGGGGTCTTCAAATTGCGCGCGCCGTCAAACATGGAAAATATATTGTTTCGGACGACGACAGAGACATTTACCGCAAATATTGGAACAAACCCTATCGGCTTGAGGCTGCTGTTGCACTTGAAGAATATCTGGAAACCTCCATGACCAAAGAAAATTTTGAGATGGTGAAACAACCCGTGCTTCTTTTATATTATTATAGGGATGAAGTACATCAGGACAGTGTGGTTAAGGTTTCTGCGATGCTGAATATGTTTGATGAGTTGGGAACGCCGGAAAATCTAAAGCGCAAAAGGGCAATGCCCAATTCCGGAGACCATGTTCTGGCCTCACCGATCAAATCTCATGACGTGGATGGCGTGCAAACGGAAATAGAGAAATTTATGAAAGAAGTGCTGGCTATCCCGGTTTATTAGGATATTACCTGACCAACTACTTCCCCATTGCCTTTGCTTTCCATACCATACCGTTTTCGTGTGCTGGTCCTGCTCTGCTCGCTGACCACGCTCACTTACCTCGATCGCATCTGCATATCCCTGGTTGGTGTCCGATTGAAAGCCGATTTGCATTTGAATAATGAACAATTCGGATGGGTGGTGGCGGCATTTGCACTCGCATATGCAATATTTGAAATTCCCTCCGGTATGCTGGGTGACCGCATCGGACCGAGAAAAATATTTATCCGCATTGTATTGTTGTGGTCATTGTTTACCGTGCTCACAGGACTCGTTAACGGTCTCATCGCATTGATCGTCGTTCGTTTTTTATTTGGTGTGGGTGAATCCGGTGTTTATCCCAACAGTATGCTCGTCGTGTCCAGGTGGTTCCCGATAAATGAAACAGGTAAGGCCTTATCCTGGGTGGGTATTGGTTCACAAATTGGTTCGGCCATCGCCCCCCTGATCATCGTACCCATAGCTGCCCTGTATGGATGGAGGATGCCTTTTTTTGTGATTGGTTCTATCGGGTTGGTATGGGCCTGGATCTGCTATGAATGGTTTCAGGATTTCCCTGCACAAATGAAAAACATTTCATCTACGGAAACACAAAAGATTGAATCGTCCTGTCGCCATGATCACCGGCAGCGTTTGGTACACTGGAAATTGATTTTTCGCAACAGAACCCTGTGGCCACTGATGTTCATGTATTTCTGCATTCAGTGGGCGAATTATTTTTTTATCGCCTGGATGCCGGTATACCTGCAGGAGGGTCGCGGGTTTTCAGAAAATTCGATGAAGAAAATAACGTCACTGCTTTTCGTGGTGGGCATCATTGGATACCTTACAGGAGGCGTAGCGGGTGATTGGTTTTTAAAAAGGAAAGGACTGAAAAAGGGGAGAAGGCTGACGGGCATGCTGGGTCTGGGTGCCTGTGGTTTTTTCATACTAATGGCTGCCATTTCTTCTAACAATGTCCTCACGGTAACCAGCCTGATCGGTGGCAATTTTTCATTCTCTTTTAGCGTGATGGTATCGTTTGCGGTGTGCGCCGATATTGGTAGGAACAATACGGGTACGGTTACCGGTGCTATGAATTTTTTCGGACAAATGGGCGCTTTTTTTCTCGCCCTGATATTTGGAAAGATTGTGCAGGTTACACATCATTTCGATTGGGCTTTGCTTCTGGTGGCTATCGTCCTTTTTGCCGGATGCCTGCTTTGGCTGGCCATCGATCCGGAAAAACCGATTCCTTCAGCCGAAAAAAATTCCTGAAGAAGATGATGGGATATAATGATTGGGTAATGTGGGAACACTATATGGGAAATCTTGGTTAGATTTGGAAACCAACTTTTAAAACTTATTGTTTTGCCATTAACCCGAATTCCGCTGTCGAAACGTCCTGTTGACATAGCGATCATCATCTTCTTTATCATCAACTTATTTTTCATAACATATATTGTAGACCTGGAGCAGCTTGTCATTC
>JBGPBW010000082.1:0-18157 GCA_041481385.1 Puia sp. | reverse complement strand
CGTGGGATTCGGCATGAGATCACCTGCAATCTGATCCCGGATGAACTGGTCGTAGGGCTCATCTGCATTAAATGCGTTGATCAGCCAGTCGCGATAACGCCAGATGCTCCGGCTGTCGTCTCTTTCATATCCCTTGGTGTCTGCATAACGGGCCAGGTCCATCCATACAGCCGCCCATCGTTCACCATACTGCGGAGAAGACAGCAGGCTGTCGACCAGTTCTTCATAAGCGTTTTCCTTATTATTTTCCAGAAAAGCAGCGGCCCATTTTTCCGGAGCCGGAACACCGGTCAGGTCCAGGCTCACCCTTCTCAATAAAACGGCTTTATCTGCTTGTACTGCAGGTTTCAGTTTTTCCTGTTTCAGTTTATCGTAAATGAAATAATCGATATCATTATTGGCCCAGTCCAATTTTTTTGCAGGCAGCAATCCGAAAATTGCACCTGAGGGCACCGGTTTGGTGACCGGTTTTACCGGGACATAGGCACAGAGATCGCCCCATACTGCGCCTTCCTTGATCCAGCGCCTGAGAATGCTGATTTCATCTGCGGTAAGCGGTTCATGCTTGTAAGGCATGCGCTCTTCAGGATCCCTGTTGGTAATGCGCCGGATCATTTCGCTGTGCTCCGGATCACCGGGAATAATAGCCAGCTTGCCCGATTCGGTTTTGGCAAGGGCTTCTGAGCGGAATAATACACTGAAACCGCCTTTGCGACGGACTCCGCCATGACAGGTGATGCATTTCTTGTTGAAGATGGGCTTGACCTGGGAGATATAATCAACAGGTTTTTGATGCAGCAAAACCAGGCTGATGGTGAAAACGATGGCTAATAGTGCCAGCAAAACGATCCATTTCTTCTTTCCCGCAAAAGCTACCATGGCAAGCGTTAATTAACCTGCCAAATTACAATATTTCCGGGTAAACAGGTTAGTTCCTTACACCGGTTCCATGGGTTCACTGAACTTTAAATGATTACCTGGCAAATCCCTGAAAGAAACAGTTGGATCACATAAATTGTATATGCCTTGTGACTTACTCTTTAAAACTTGAAATTTGCAACATGGCAGCAGGGAAAACCGATATACCGGTCAAATACAGGGATATTCCATTTTTCCTGATTCTCATTCCCATCATAAATGCGCTGAATTATTATCTCACTTACACGAATATCCCTTTCAATACTCATACACTGATCACTTTTTTGATTGATACAGCAGAGGGTTATGCTGCCTGGTTAGGATTCAGGTTTGTAATCCTGCAGATGGACCGGAAAATGCCCTATGCGGAGAATCCGGCGAAAAGAATTGTTTTACAATTGGTTTTTTCTTCCGCTGCTGGACTGGCCATCATCATTATTTTAACAGAACTCGTGAACTGGATCGCCACTAATAAACCTGTGCCCGCGAATTTCTATCTGTATGATCTGTTTATTTATCTCATCTGGTTCCTAGTTCTGAATGGGGTGTATATCGGACTTTATTTTTACCAGGCCATGCGACATATGGAGTCCCTCAGGCGGGAAGAAAAGAAAATCCGAACCGGGGGTTTTTTTATCCGGCAGGGAAAACAAAACATTTCCATCCCTTTTTCGGAAATCATCGGGTTTTATGTGGAAGGAGAATACTCTATTTTGGTTACCCTTCAGGGGAAAAAATACTTTCAGGACCAATCCCTCGACAAATTGGAAGAATCATTACCTGGTGAGATTTTTTTCAGGCTTAACCGTCAATATATCCTGAGCCGACCTGCTTTAAAAGGATTCAGCCGGACTGAAAATGGCAAATTGAATGTATTGGTGACTTACCCAGAATATTTCCCAGAGGCTATACAGGTGAGCCGTACCAAAGCGCCAGCATTTAAAAAATGGTATCAACCCGTTTAAGGCTTCATGTCAGAGAGAAATTTACTACAGTTCAAGGGTTGTCCAGATATTCACTTTCCATAAAGATCATTCCGGCGCAAAATCTGCTACAATTCCCAGACAAACCCTTTGCATTACTTGTTTTATGCCCGCTCACGGAGATAATTTGCAGAAAAATATCAAATATGAAATATATTTTATTCCTGTTTATTGCCCTTCCATTGATGATCACCTCGTTAAAAGCACAGCACAAAAAGACTGCGGCTTTTCAAGCCAGAAAAATTGATTTAAATCTGCGGTATGAAAAGTCAGATTCACTTCACGCAATCATGAAAAGGTATACAGATGCAGGTATTCCCGGCGTCGCCATAGCGGTCTATTCTGAAAAAGAAGGCTGGTGGGCCGGTACCGAAGGATATTCCCGGGCGGAGAATAAATCGCTCATGACCAACGACAACCTTCAATACCTCCAAAGCATCTCTAAAACTTACATGGCGACAGCCATTTTAAAACTTTACGAAATGGGTAAAATTCAATTGGACTCGCCCATCACCAGGTACCTGCCAAAAGATTACTGTCAATTTATAAAACATCCAGATCAAATTACTGTGCGTATGTTATTAAACCATACATCTGGTATTCCTGAATATTCAGATGATCCCGTTTTCATTTCCCGGGTACTCCAACATCCCCTGAAGCCATTTACTACAAAAGAAATTTTACAAACCGTAGGGGACAAAAACCTCATGTTCCCCCCGGGCAGTAAACACCATTATTCCAATACCAATTATGAATTGCTGGCTTTAATCGCAGACGCCTTGACCGGTAATCATTCATTGTATATTTCCAATCAAATTTTTAAACCCCTCGGACTGAAAAATACCTTTTACCGGAACGATCCCGGATATTTAAAATATCCACTCCTCGTAAATAGTTACTGGGATGTATTAAACACTGGAAGACCGGTAAATATTACGGCTATGCAAAAAGTAAACGTCGAATCCTTTATCGGCGATGACGGGATCGTGTGTACTGCAACCGATGCTATAAAATTTTTAAAGGGCCTTATGGAAGGAAAACTGCTTTCTCCGGCAACGCTTGGCCAAATGGAAACCTGGGTTAATGATGATCAGGGTAATCCTGTTTATGGCCTGGGTTTAATACATTATGCTGCAGGCGGGCTAGAAGCTTACGGACATAGTGGTGGAGGTATTGGAAGCGGATGCATTCTTATGTATATCCCTGAAAAAAAAACATACGTTTTCATGGCTACCAATATTGGTACTCTGTTTGAAGGCAGTCTGCCGGCAAAAGCTAACCAGATAAAAGATGAGATCCTGGCTGCTATTCTGCTATAATGGGATTCCCTGCTTTCTAAAAAAACAAAAAAAATGCCGCTCTTCAGCGGCTTTTTTACCACCCTGTTCCGATAAATTTTAACCCGGATTTTATTTTACCGTAATCGTTCCCGTCATTTCCGGATGAATCGTGCAATGGTAAGGGAATGTGCCTGCGGTGGAAAACATTCTCGAATATGTTTTATGATCGCTGATATCCCCACTGTCAAAAAGACCCGTATCGGAAGTGACGGTATGGTCTATAGCATCATTGTTCGTCCAGGTAACTGTGGTACCGGCTGCAACAGTGAGGCCAGACGGAGAAAAACTCATATTGACGATATTCACGGCATTGGCTGCTGCCGGAGGCGGAGTGGTTGACATGTTTCCGTATCCGCCGCTCTTACTGCAGGAAACGAGCGATATCGCGGAAACGATCAATAAAAAACCAATAGGGTAAAACAGATTTTTTTTCATAAAAAATTTTAATTATTTGTTAGTGGGAACGGCCTTCAGGATCGGTGGGTTGCGTAAGATTCCGGGCGTATGGATCGGATCAGCCGGAATAGCTGCATGAGTGGAGTGATTTAACAATTCATGTAAAGGCCAGCCCTAATAAATAGAGGGGATTGAACCGCTCTTAACCTGTGGAACCATGTTATTATACCAAGGCGCATCCTTTTCGATGCGCGCATTCTGACAGAGCACCATCTGCCATTGATTTCGTTTGAACTGATATACTTCTACAAAACTGACGTATTGATCGATGGTCGTCGTCATCGTGGATAACTTAAACCGGATATTGGCCCTTCCGTAGATCCAGCCGGAGTTTCCGTCTACCATAGCAGTAACTTTCTCGGGATAAATGAATATATAAGTAATGTGTCCGCTGGAAATATCTTTCATGAAGGATTGCTTATTGTCAATGATGCCACTGGAATGAATGAAGATCAGGGAATCCCCCAGCATCGCGGAAAGCTGTACGGTGTCCCGGTGAATCATGGACTGAAAACGTCTTTTTTCCAGGGCAAGCAAACGGAGCTTCTCATCCGCCAGTGCCTGCTGGCCTCTAACCTGGAGAATCACCAGTAAGCATATTATGAAAACCGGAGCGAATTTTAAAGATTTCATTCGTTGTAAGGGGCTGGATTTAAGGGTTGCATTCCCGTCCAAATGTCGGATTTCTTTTCTAATTACATGATCCGCCGGCGGGCTTTTTGGTCCATCCGGTTCGATTAACACCAACGGTATCGATTTTGTGTTTATTTTGTATAAAATAACCTGATATGAGAAAATACCTGAGTCTCGTACTAATACTTTTTTTTGTAGCCTGTCAGCCAGCGGATAAGAAACAATCTGCTGAAGCCGCTGATCCCATCGATTTAAAAGCGATAGACAGCACGGTTCGCCCACAGGATAATTTCTTTCTCTATGCCAATGGCACCTGGCTAAAAAATGTACAGATCCCCCCTTCCCAATCAGGCTGGGGTTCATTTTTTATACTCTTTGACAGCTCCCTGGCCCGGATGCATTCACTCCTGGATTCTCTTGCACAGTTATCAAATACCGTTAAGAATACTACAGCTCAGCAGGTCGCTGATCTGTATTTCAGTGCCATGGACTCGGCAGGTATCGGAGCGCGAGGGTGGCAACCAGTGAAACCGGAGTTGGGCAGTATCAACGCGATCACTGACGTGAATGGCCTGTTGCGTGAGATTGCAAAGGAATATGCTATCAATCATGGGCCCTTCTTCAATTTTTATGTGAGTCCCGATGAAAGAAACAGTGCCTTCTATGCCGCGCATTTCGATCAGGGCGGACTGGGCATGCCGAACCGGGATTATTATTTTAACCAGGACTCATCCATTCAAAAAATAAGAAACGCTTACAAACAACTGGCTGCAAAGTTTTTTGAGCTTTCGGGTTCTGATGCCGGCCTGGCCACTAAACAGGCAGCTTCCGTGTTAGCACTGGAAACAGCAATGGCCAAAGCATCCAAATCACCTGTTCAGCTCAGGGACCCGGTTGCCAACTACAATAAAATTCCAGTAAGTAAACTCAATGCCATCATGGCGGGCTGGACAGACCTGCTGCAATACCTGATGGTGAATGCCGATACCGTAATTGTTGGTCAGCCTGCTTATTTTAAAGAGCTCGGCGTGTTACTACATAAAACTTCCCTTGCAGATATTAAAAATTATCTCTGGTTTCACGTTTTGTTCGACGACGCGCCTTACCTGAGTGATGCATTTGTGAATGCACGTTTTGACTATTCCAGAATGCTGAATGGACAAAGAGTAATGAAGGAACGCTGGAAAAGAATGACCTCCCTGGTAGATGAACAATTGGGCGATGCGCTCGGACAACTCTATGTGGCTAAATATTTCCCACCCGAAGCCAAAGAGAGAATGATTGAACTGGTCAACAACCTGGAGAACACCTACGCTGAAAGAATCCAGCAGCTCGATTGGATGTCGGACAGTACCAAGCAAAAAGCGCTTGTCAAATTACACGCTATTGTAAAGAAGATCGGTTATCCCGATAAATGGAAAGATTATTCTACTGTAAATATTGTCCATGACGATATCATCGCCAATATCCGGCAGACTTCTAATTACGAATATAAACGCAACCTCAACAAAATTGGCAAACCGGTGGATCATACCGAATGGTTTGTGACGCCGCCTACTATCGATGCCTACTATGATCCGACGCAAAACAATATCAATTTCCCTGCAGGCATTCTGCAACCACCGTTCTTTTACCTGCATGGGGATGATGCATTAAACTACGGGGGCATCGGATTTGTGATCGGCCATGAGATCACGCACGGTTTCGACGATCAGGGCCGGCAGTTTGATGCCAATGGAAATATGAAGGATTGGTGGACAGCCACAGATGCTGCAAAGTTCAAACAAAGAGCTTCCAATATCATTAACCAATATAACGGATATATTGCAATAGACACCTTCCATATCAATGGGGCATTAACAGAAGGGGAAAATCTCGCTGACAATGGCGGACTTGCCATCTCTTACGCGGCCTTTAAGAAAACTGCACAGGGCAAATCCAACGACCTGATCAATGGGCTCACGCCCGATCAGCGCTTTTTCCTCAGCGCAGCTACCGTGTGGCGAATAAAAAATCGCGATGAGAATGTGCGCACCCAGGTGATGACCAATCCGCATTCCACGCCTATGTTCCGTGTGAATGGACCCGTATCCAATATGCCTGCATTTTATGAAGCATTTCATGTGAAACCCACAGATCCGATGTACCGTGCAGACAGCATTCGGGTTAAAGTCTGGTAAAGTCAGAAAAAAACCATCCCGCTTTTTAGCGGGATGGTTTTTTGTTCAGACTTACTATATGCACCCGAGAGAATTCACCGCATAATATATCACCAGGCTGTTCCGAATATGGTATTTCAGTTCCGTATAAGAATCTTAGGCATGTTGTTCCTGTTGGTCATAGAATCAGGAATTGTTGAAGCACAGAATAATTATGAGATCCAGGTTTATGCTTCTCCCACGCAGGCCAGGGGTTCCACTATGTTTGAACTGCACAGCAATTATACATTCGATGGAAGTACAACAGTTGTAGACGGCGTGATCCCATCAAATCACTCGCTGCACGAAACACTGGAGATAACGACCGGCATAACGCCCATTTTTGAAACGGGCGTATATCTTTTTACCAATTACACTCCAGGATATGGTTACCAGATTGTGGGCACACATATCCGTCCGCGTGTGATGGCACCCGCAGCATGGGGTATACCATTCGGCCTCAGCCTGTCTCTGGAAATAGGATATCAGAAACCCGCTTATGCCAATGAAACCTGGAGTTTGGAAATCAGACCGATTATCGACAAACAGTGGGGGGATTTATATGTATCCATCAATCCAACATTCGGCATTGCCTTGCAAAGCCAATACAACAATGCAGTGCCCACGTTTGAACCCAATGTGAAAGTTTCTTACTCCATCTTAAAAAATGCAGCCCTGGGTTTGGAATATTACGGCGATATGGGGCCGGTAACCCAGTTCGATCAGGGTCCGCAGCAAAATCACGCTCTTTTTATTACCTATGATCTCCTGAATAATATGCAGTGGGAACTCAATATCGGTACCGGTTTCGGATTAACACCCTCAACGGATCCCTTTGTTTTTAAAGTGATCCTGGGAAGAAAAGTCAAATGGAAATAATATTAATGATAATCGTCCTGAGCCCAGCGGGAACGTGCCACACCGCTGATGACATAAGTATTCGTCGGATCATCTCCAAAAGTCGCTTCCATATATATACTATCTACTATTGATCCGGTCGTATATCCCACACCCCCGTTTGGAATCACTTTCCCGTTTGCAATATGAACACGGATATCATAGTACTCATTCTGCGCAGAGTCGGTTGTCAAAAAAGTCAGGCTTTTCGGATCTGCCTGCACTTTAATCTTGAAGTCCCATAGATTTCCCCCATCATCCAGCCAGAGAGAGTCTGACACATTTTGCGATGTGTTATACGTTGAAAACAATACGTGTGCACCGCCTCCCAAAAGAGTTCCATTCAATCCCAAAGTGACCCACCACTCATTGGACATGGCCACGGTATTAGTCGCTCCCGGATTTTCCAGTTTCTTGGTACAGGAGATCGAAAGTACCATGATGACGGCAAGTATTCTAAACATCATTTTATTCATATAATGAATTTTATTGCTTTGCAAAAGATCTTGGTCCGGTTCCATAACCGGGTGCTAAGAAAATCCAGGTGTACGTGCCGGGCGGATCAAGGGTTGCATCAGAGCTTTTTACTGTACCACCGAAGGCCGGACTATCCTGTTCCGGTATTTGAATATTGTTTGCGGAATAGTTGGTTGCGATCACCATTTGACCAACACCAGAAGAGCCGCCGGGATTTTCAACGGTATAAACCCCGGTATAGATCTTGGTCCAGGTGCTGGTTACACCGGTTGCTGCACGGAGGTAAACTCCGGAATAGTCATGAGAAATGATCACCGGATCCGCTACTACGGACGCGGGAACAACCGCTACGACGCGTTGATCACTGTTCGAACCATCGGGACTTGTCGCAGTATAGTTGATGGCGTATACACCGGCAGCTGTACTCGATGTAATTACCATACTGGTGGTATAAGTGATGGTATCTCCGTTCAGGATGGCTGTTGCACCGGGATCAGAATAGCCAGTCCCTTCTGTGACGGCTACGAATGCAGGTCCGATAATCTGAATGGAAGGATAATAGGCAACTTTCGAAATACCTACCTGTTCGGGTGTATCCACGATCGTTTCCTTGTTGCAGGAATAAATCGCAACCACTAACCAGCAGCATGTAAGTCCAAATATTTTCTTCATAATAGTTATTTTATAGTATATCACTTACCCCACCATACCGGTGTTGTAATGGGAACCTGTGGTGGCGTATTCGTGTTCCTGGACCTTTCATCATCGGGAAACACAATTCGTTTGGGAAATACGTGCCCGATTACTGAAGTTGCTGAAACCACAAACTCTCCCGCCACATATCCCGGATCATCGGAATATACCAGGCTCGATTTAGGGAATCCGGTCCTGTTTCTTTCAAACCATGCCTCCAGCGAATGCGACCCCGGCAGCGAAGCCCATTTCTGGGTTATGATAGCGTCAATTTTATCATCGAGAGATCCGCCGACCGGATAAACGTAGGCCCCACCCGGTGCGATATAAGATGACGCGTCGTGTCCGAATACGGCAAACGCAGCAATTACACCCGCATTATATAAGGTCTGTGCCTGGTCACCTCCATAATATCTTTCCCTCGCTTCAGCCTGCATGAAATAAGATTCGGGGCCCGAAATAAACTGAACCGGATCGGTAGCATGCTGAACAAATGTGGTCGCAGTCTTATACACGGGATTATTACTTAGGTAATTTCCCTGATCTACGCCTACTGGAGTAGCTGTTCCAAAATAATCCACGATGCGCGGGTCATTATTTTTGGTCAGCCACAAAATGAATGTATTACTCGCTTTCAGGTTGGAAGGTGTGTTCAGCGCGAAAGTATTCTGAGCATAAAACGGATTCTGCTTGTTGGGCGTTGCAGTCCATTGTGTGATGGCCGCGTCTCCCGTTAAGAAACTAACATTGGCATCATACAAAGCCTTGATGCCCGCTTCCGCAACATCGGGTTTCGCATTCACCATCCTCAGATACATTTTCAATTTCAGCGTGTTGGCAAATGCCCTCCATTGGTCCATATCGCCGCCGAAAATATAATCTTCGGGGCCAGGTTGTGTATTGGTAGCTGCACTGAAATTCTGATTCAGGGCAGAATCAAGTGAAGCCAGCAAAGCCGTATAAATATCCTGGCCATTATCAAATTTCGGTTGCAGATTCGATGTACCCAGCAAAGCCTGGGTAAAAGGAACCTGGTCATACATGTCCACCAGTGTCGCATACGTGTAGACTTTCATCACGGTAGCCAGCAGATTATAATTCCAGTCCTGTGCTGCCCGGGTTTTTTGCAATATCAGTTCGAGGTCATTCAATGCACCGGTATATAACTGGTTATAATCCGTGTTCAGATCCGTACTGGTCACATTGTAAGAATCGAAATTCCGGTATTGGGAAGAAGAAACGTCCTGTGTTGTGAACTCCGACCACAAACAGCCGATGATCGCCATTTCTCCGCCGATTGCTGAAGCAGCAGATACTTCCGCTGCGGGAAACAACAGAGGCGTTGTTGCCTGATTAGTCGACGGTACATTGGGATTCTGGTTAATATCCAGCACCTGTTTACAGGAACTTAGTCCTGAAACAACCGCTGCTGAAAATAGCACTATTATTTTTTTCCATTTCATTGGTAGCCGGTTGAAATTTTAAAATGTTTTATTTCTCAGCATGTCACTTTTTCAGAATGTCGCTTTTAATGAAAATCCATATTGCACGGTTGTCGGTCCTGTTGGTGAATATTCACCAAATTCACTTTGCAGGTCATTACCCAGGTTGGAAACCTCCGGATCGATATAGGCATTTTGTTTTGGCAGCCACAGCAAAAAGTTCCTTCCATAAGCAGATAACATCAGGCTGCTGGCATGGATCGGGTTCGTCCATTTTGCAGGTAAATTATAAGACAGCGTGATATCCCTTAATTTAAGAAATGACTTATCGATCAGCCGCATGGGATAAGCCAGGGGCTTATTGTTATTGGTATAGAAATAACTGTCGAATGAAGTTTCAGGTATGAATGTTTTATTTTCAACATACTCCGGTTTGGTGTCAGTTCCGGGCACCTGGTTCACTGAGTTCGGAATGATGAAGGGTTTCCGGCTATTGTAGGTGGTGATGGCTGCATTTCCGGAAAACATGGTGATGTCTGCAGTAGAACTATAGAAGTAACCACCCTTTCTGAAATCCAGGGAGAAACTGAAAGACCAGTTTTTATAAGTAAAGGAATTAATCAACCCCATCACAAAATCCCTTTCTGATGTTCCGATATCTGATTTGTTCGCATTGACCAGCGGAAAACCTGAGTTGGGATCAACAACAATCTTTCCATCAGGCGTGTACACAGGCGCGGGGCTGTAAAATACGCCGACTGGTTTGCCGGGGAATAAATCGAATTCCATCCCGCCGGACAATCCGTCGCTTCCGATCTGTACTTTGTTGAGCCCGTTGGTGAGACTAACCACATCGCTGTTATTTTTGGCAAATGTGTAATTCAGGGTCCAGATAAAATCCTTTGACTTTACCGGGGTTGCATTCAATGTGAATTCGATACCCCTATTGCTGACCAGTCCCACATTTTCTACCAGTGCGCTATAACCGCTGGAAGGTGAAATGGGCACATTAAATATTTGTCCATCTGTTTTTTTGTCATACACGGCAACATCGAAACCCAGGCGGTTATCAAAAAATTTTGCTTCAGCACCCAACTCGAGTTCCTTGGTAATAATGGGTTTCAGGTTCAGATTTCCAATCGTCGGTGTAATCGTGAATCCATTGATACCCGAAATGGGGAAGAAAATTTGTCCATAAGGCATACCCGTTGTAGCCGGAATATTACCCTGTTGAATGGTTGGATAGATCAGGTAAGGAAGTGCGTCTGCACCGGTTTCTCCATACGCTGCCCTGAATTTTAAAAAGGAAATTGCACCATTCCTCATATCGAATGTATTGGAAGCTATCCAGGATAAGTTGGCACCCGGATAGAAAAAACTATTGTTGTCGATCGGCAGTGTACTGGACCAGTCGTTTCGTGCATTGACCGTCAGAAACAGTTGTTCCTTGAATCCCAAAGTTGCCTGTGCATATACACCAATCAGTCTTTTTTCAAATGAGGTGTTCGCTCCTGTTGGCGGACTGTTCGAATTGGAAAGGTTATAAAATAACGGGATCGTCAAACCCTGAATGGCTGTTACCTGGTCGGTGGTCTTGGATTGATAATAGTTCAGACCTGCCAGGGCATCAAGTGTAAAGTTGGAATTTAGTTCTTTATCGTATTTTACAATGAAGTCTCCGTCAATCAGACCGGCATAATCTGACTGCTGTTGATAAGACCCGATGTCTGGCTGCCTTGAAGACCCGGATGGATTATTTCCGGAGTTCCAGCTTCCGGGGGAAGGTGCGTTCACTGCATTCCAGATGGCCGTATTCGCGTTTGTAAAATCTCCACCCACCCTGAATTCTGCTGACAGCTGTGGTGTAAATTTATAGGTCAGGTCCACTTTACCGTAAACCCTGTTTTGCAATTGATCACTTCCATTTTGCGTAAGATCGTAATAAGGATTTTCTGCAAACGGAGTAAAATAATTGTCTACGTTGAAGAACTGGTTATTGTAGAGACTTAAATCTTTTATCCGGATGTCGACCGGAATTTGCAAAATATTAACGAACAAATCATTTCCCAGACCGCCTAAAGAAAACTTGGCGGGGGTGGTGAGGTGCCTGTTGATATAATTTAGCGAAAAAGCCATGTTTAAATTCCCAAACGTGCTGCTGGTCCGGATGTTGAAATTGTTTCTCTGCAGTTTGTCGTAATTACCCGGCAGAATCCCATTGCTGGTTACATTTCCGTAAGAAAAATAGAAATTGGTTTTTTCATTTCCTCCAGACAATGAAATCGTATTGTTGTATTCGGTACCCACATCATAAAAATCCCTGATGCTGTTTTTCTGAAATTCAAAGGGTTTTACTAACTGTGAATTATTTACTGTGGCTCCCCAGGGATGCATTTTGCCGTCCAGGGCGGGGCCCCAGCTTCCGTTCTGCGTAATATCTGAAACACCGGCCCATCCCTGTCCGAACTGCGTTTGTTCATCGGGTAGTTTTCCAACGATGGATGCATTAAATGAACTGGACAATGCCACAGTCAGTTTGCCTGATTTTCCTTTCTTCGTAGTAATCAGGATCACACCGTTTTTTGCAACAGATCCATAAAGCGATGATGCCGAAGTTCCCTTCAACACGGTTATGGATTCGATATCATTGGGATTTATGTCAGTCATGCCATTTCCATAATCCGTCAATGCAGGACCATTACCTCCCGCAACACCAATATTAACTGTACCATCGCTCAGCGGAATTCCGTCTATCACATAGAGCGGCTGATTGTTCCCGCCACCGATAACGCCATACCCCCGAAGTACCACTTTGGTTGAACCGCCGGGTGTTCCACTCACATTGGATATATCCGCACCGGCTACTTTTCCGCTCAGCCCATCCATCATGCTCACGGGCGAAACCTTGTTGATGACATCTGAATTAAATGTTTGCGTTGAATACCCAACCTTGGCTTTACTTTTGCTTTGTCCCAGGGCAACCACCACCACTTCATTCATTGAAACGGAGCCGGGTTGCAGGATTACTGCATTCCCGGTGAGTTCATGCAATGCAAAGTCCATCGTGGCATAGGACGCAGCCGAGATGACCAGCGTTTGACCGGGTTTCGCTTTGATCCGGAAACCTCCATCAGCATCCGCGACAGCGGTAATTTTTGTTCCTTTTACCGCAATAGTAGCAAAGGAAACCGGTTCACCCTTAGGGCTGGAAATCTTTCCCGACGCCATTTCATTCTGTGCCAACGCAGAAAATGAAATGAATACACAAAACATGATTAGTAAATTTCTCATAATCGGTTTTTTACATTTTAAAACCTTTAAAATAAATCCCGGGTGTCCCCCGGTTAACGCGGTATCCAATCATCATTTAATCTTAAGCACCGAACAGCAGCGTCAAATGTTAAGACAGCCCGGTGACGTGAATCGCTGTAACCCTTTCAGGTCCAAATTCTCCATGCATTAAAAAAGCTGTCTGAACAATTATTTTTCATCGCTGATCATTTATTTTTCTTCCTTATTTTTATTAAATCCATCAAACGCTTCCCCCCGTCCTGTTAATTTTTTACCCCGGTTTGGACATATTAAAAATATTAACAAGTCAGCCTGAAGTCCATTCCGAAAAAAAAATCCCCTCCGCGGGGGGATTAATCATGATGTTTTATTTTTCATACAGATATCAAATACATTTCCACTGATTAACAAGTTTGGATGAAAAAATTTCCTCTGCTGGTTTTATTTTTTGTAAACATGATGGTACAAGGATCCCGCGGACAATCAAAAGACCTGCTTCAATCCGGCGATTCACTCTATGCAAAAAAGAATTGGGCAGGTGCAAAAGTGAAATATGCTGTTTATCTGAAAATGAATGACACAAACAGCATCGTGTGGAACCGTCTCGGCTTTTGTTTTCAGAACCTCGGCTTTCTTCCCGAGGCTCTCCATGCATATGATCAATCCCTGAACCATCGTCCCTCACCGCTGGTGAAAAGCGTCGTGAACCTGAGAACGGCCCAGGTATATTCCCTGATGAACAAGGACGATAGTGCTTCTGCCTGGCTTGTTCGTGCAACTGCGCTGGGATATAATAGTCTCAATGACCTGGACAGTCTGCCTGCTTTCGAAAATCTGCGGAAAGTACCTAATTTTCTGTCGTTGCGAAAACAGATTTATGAAACCGTTTATCCTTGCAGCGGGAATCCAAGAAACCATGATTTCGATTTCTGGATCGGCGATTGGACATGTTACCGTAACGGCACAGATGTATTATCCGGATACAGTCATATTGAGTCTATGGCCGGCGGATGTGCCATCCTGGAAAACTACACATCTACGCAGGCTTATACCGGTAAAAGTTTCAATTATTACGATACCGTAAGCGGCAAATGGAAACAAGAATGGATCGGATCAGGAGGACCCAGTGACCGCCAGCACTACGATCAGGGTGAATTCACGAACGGAAACATGCACTTCACTTATGAAACCACCAATCCTGCCGGAGAAAAGGTGAAAGGGAATTTTATATTTTATTTCATCAGCCACGACTCTGTGCGGCAATACCAGGACCTCATCGATTCGAGTGGAAAAACGCTCTCCGTCAGTTACGATCTCATGTATATCCGAAGAAAATAAAATAATAAAGACCGGGCACCTGCAGATCATGAGTCTTTAGACGATAATGCCTTATTTTACAGGACATTTATCTGATGTATTCAAAAACCTCCAGGAAACGAACCCGCAGGCGCAGGAGAACCGATTCCGGTTATATTTCGCAGAATAAAATAAAACTCATCCGCGGTGGGAGGCCATATTTTGATCAGATCCTGCACATGATCAACGAGGCCCGGGTGATCATTCAGCTCCAGGTGTATATATATGATGACGATGAAACCGGGCAGGAAATAACCAGGGCTCTGATGCAGGCGGCAAAACGGAATGTGGCCGTTTACCTGATGGCCGATGGATACGCTTCCCAGAAACTCTCAAAAAAATTTATGCATGAATTGGCAGAGGCCGGCGTGCATTTTCGTTTTTTTGAACCGCTGTTTCGCAGCCGTCGTTCCTATTTTGGCAGAAGGCTGCATCATAAAGTGATCGTGACCGACAATCAGTTGGCCATGGTAGGCGGCATCAATATCAGCAACCACTATAACGACAGGGCCGATCAGCCCGGCTGGCTTGATTTCGCCGTATTTATCGAAGGCACTGTTGCAACTGAACTTTGCCGCATCTGTCAGAAAACCTGGAAGGGTTATCTGCCCGACGGACATTTAAATTTTTGCAGGGAAAATCATCACACGCTGCATATACCACCCGGAGAAGATTGCGAACTGAGGGTGAGACGCAACGACTGGATCATGAAAAGAAACCAGGTCTCCAGAAGTTACATCGAAATGTTCAGGAAGGCCGAACGGGAGATCATCATGATGTCGGGTTATTTTTTACCGGGACCTGTGATCCGGAGAAATATGAAACAGGCAACCAGAAGAGGTGTAAAAATTAAGCTGATCCTGGCCGGTATTTCTGATGTGATGGTGGCCAAGAATGCAGAACGGTTTATGTATAACTGGTTGTTCAAACATAATATAGAAGTTTACGAATATAAGCCCTGCGTATTACATGGAAAAGTTGCGGTGTACGACAGGGCCTGGGCTACTGTCGGATCTTACAATGTAAACATCATCAGTGCCTATGCCAGCATAGAACTTAATATAGACATCAATAATTCGGGATTTGCATCCGGGTTACAGAATACACTGGAACAGATCATTCGCCGTGACTGCGAGCGCATCACCAAAGAAGATTTCATCCATCGCAGGGGAATCCTGAGCAGGATATGGGATCGGATCTGTTATGGATTTATCCGTTTCCTCTTTTATGTTTTTACTTTCAATTTCAAACAGAGAGACAATTAAAATTTGGAAATTTGGAAATTTGAAAAATTGAAAATGATTTTCCAATTATTAAATCATTAAGTCTATCTTATACGCCAACTGCCAACTGCCAACTGCCAACTGCCAACTGCCAACTGCCAACTGCCAACCGCCAACTGTCATCTGTCATCTATCTTCCATTAACGTCCCCGGATTCTCTTCAAATAAAACCTAAGAGTCTGACGGTTCCATCCGGCGAATCGTCCGCGCTGCATTACCAGGCCATTGGCATCCGGATCCTGCAGATAATAATGAAATACAAATGGTGCATTTGGATATTCCCATCCCTGTATCTGACCAAAGCGAATCACATTGAATACCAGGCCGCGACCGGAATGCTCAATCGTATAATAGCCCTGGGAAAAACGCAGGAGTTGCACCAGGTCTTTCTGATCTCCCAGCGGTTTTAATAATTTCTCATTCCTTGGAAAAAAACTGAGTTCCATAGAATCGCTTGTATCAAACACAGACCTGTATCCGGCATAATAACCCGAATCCACTTCAGCGACCACAAACCACAGCCAGTTGTTAAAGGGTGCGGGCGTAGTAAAATAACCTGAGTAATGAATATGTTGTTTTAGTAGCGTATACCTGGCTTCGTTATCTATTGAAAACTTGTTCACTAAACTGTACCCAAAATAGCTGGAGCATAAAACAAGGCCCCAGCCTGCCCATCGTTTTCTTCTCTGATGATTCCTGTGTAGAATAAGCAGCATGCTTGTAGCGATCCCCGGCCAGACAGAAAAAAAAGGGTCCACAACAAATAAGGTATTAAATGAAAAACGAAAGTGACTGAAAGGTTCAAACCACCCAATTCCATAAGCATTAAACGCATCCAGGAAAAGATGGCTTCCGATTTCCGTAGCCATGAATAACAGCCAGGTTTTAACCGGGATCTTCTCCACCCGGTGCCGGTGCCGGAAAAGGAAAGCCAGTCCGGCGACTACCAATACTGCAAATAGAAAAGAGTGCGTAAAGCCCCGGTGAGCCATCAGGTCATCCGGTATGTTCAACCAAAATGCCGTTACAAAATCAATATCGGGAATACTGGCAGCGATTGCGCCGTATAACATGGCCTTTTTGCCAATCTTTTTGCCAAGAAATAATTCTCCGATACAGGCGCCAATGGCGATATGTGTAAGGCTGTCCATCCGATTTTTTATTCCCCGCGACCATCTCTCTCAGGGGAAGACACTTTATGCGGAGAAGTTGCTAAAAGTATGCATAATTTACTTTCGACGGGGTTATGAGGTCGGCGAATACTTCAGCCGAATACAAACTTTTTCTGCATGATGTAATTATAACTGACACCCAGTAGTACGGATACGATAGTTTTGGAAATGATATAATGTATATATAGAAAATGGGTGAGTACGTAAATCCCGATGGAAGCCAGAATCATATTTCCCGCAAATACCAGAATAAACCGGACAATCTGCAAACGAATACTGCCCTTGCCCTGTCGGAAAATCCACTTCCTGCAAAGGACAAAGAGCGTAGCAGCACCAAAAATATTACCTGCTATACTGGCCCCCACATACCAGCATTGAAGCCCGGACACGAGTACAATGGTCACCAGATAGTCCACAAGGGATCCCGCAATGGAAGCAGCCTGCACCTTAAGAAAGGTAAACATCCCCATTATTTTAAAACGGCACTCGTTCCCTGAAAAATACTCGCATTATAGCCGGTCATCCGTGGAATATCAATCGTCTGTTCGTTCCCCTTGTTGCCAAATTGTTCTCCCAATAGCCGGGCGATCAGGGGAGCGATCTGTTTTTGCCAGGACTGATGCGGATATTTAATTTCTCCTTCAGCTATTATACCGGGTCCGATTACTGCAAACCAGGTTTCACCCGATCCGCTGGTCAGTATTCCATGTTTATACCAGGCAGTTGGTCGCCTGCCCCTTCCATGATCAGTGGTTATGATAAATGTTGTTTTGTTCCGGTAAAAAGCACTGGTCTGAACATAATACCATAGCTCAGCTATCATACGGTCTACCTGGGTTGCCTGTTGCAAATACAGGTCATAACGACCCATATGGGCAAACTCGTCGGTTTCCCCGAAACCAATCAGTACAACCCTGGGGTGATTATGTTCAATATACTCACGCGCTCCCAGGTAGGTTAGCAGGTCGTATCGGGTATTTTTTTTATGAAGAATATTATTCTGGGAAGTATTAATGAT
>JBGPBW010000081.1:0-18210 GCA_041481385.1 Puia sp. | reverse complement strand
TTGCCCGTATTGTTTCCCACAGCCAGGTATAAATCCCCGGCCTTATCCCAGGTCATTCCGCCTCCCGTATGACAGCAGGTTTCCCTCTGCGTAGGAATTTCCAATACTATTTTTTCAGAGCCCGGAACCAGTTTATCATTCACAATTTCCCAGCGGGACAGTACATGTTTGCTGATAGTCGGGTGAGCATAATACAAATACGCCCAGTGGTTTTCGTCAAAATGGGGATCAATCGTAAAACCGATAAATCCTTCCTCCGCTTCAGATACTACGCCCTCTTTACTGGTATATTTGGTATTCACCGGGATGGAACCCACAAGACTAACCGATTTGTCAATGGGATTGAAAACTTTCAGATCGCCTTTGCGTTCGTTGACATAAACCCTTCCGTCTTTCAACACTTCAAAATTCATTGGTTCGTCAAGCGCACCCTCCGCTGTAAGCGTTACAGGTGTAAACCGGTTATCGTCAGGTTTTATCGTGTCTGCAGGATTAAACTCCGGCTCCAAAGATTGTTGTTTGCAGGAAAACGTTAAAAGGCATCCACAAAAAAAGATAAGGCCAAACAGGCGAAAAAAGGAGAAGTGTGGGCAGCAATCAGAATACATGCCGGGAAAGTTAAAGTGATTAGAATCGTTTGGTTCAGAAAAATTACAAATTCGGAATACCAGGAATTCCGCCAGGGTGTAATGCGGTAATTGCCTACTAAATGTAAATATCCCGGCTTATATAGAAAAGAAAATGCGACCAAACTTGTAAACTAATATACCAAAGGTTGATAGCAATTTCAAACTTCGCCGGAAATCCGCTTCATCAAATGCCGTTTTAATAAGGAGAATAAAAAGAATAAAGCCTTATAAAATTAACTATAAGGCTTTACTTTATTCCACATTCACTGCGCTCTCCCATGTTGAGGAACGTTTGTGATTTTGTTACTTCCCTACCTGTCCCTGTTGTGCTGCCTGAATCTGGGCCTGCCTGGCCGCCATTTCGGCTTTTAGCGCTTCGAGGTTAAAGCTTGCCCCTTTTTGCATAGGAGGAAATTCCAGGAAAGTCGGAACTTCCTTAGCAATCTGTTGCTGAACCAACACGAAACGCCAGAATTCGTAGAGGAACCAATTAAAATATTCATATGATCCCAAATTCGCATTTGGCCACATCGTACGTTCCAAAGGATCCAGGCGAAGGTTTACAAGTAGCGGCATATCCGGCTTAACAGTAGTGCCTATCCAGCCACCTGGTTGGTCGATAAACCGATATTTATAGTCGTCCACTCGTATAGCAGCCAGTGTTCCCTCAGTAAAATAAAAAATCTCATGCCTGCTGGAAGGACCTTTTCCGGTAATCAAGGAAGTTTGGTCATAACCATCCAAGTGCACTTTGTAGTTTGTACCCTCAATCACTTTCCCTTTTAGTAATTCATTGGCTATATTCGGATTACCTGCAGCTGCCAGAAATGTTGGAAACCAATCCAAGCCAGAGAAAATTCCATTCTCAACTTTACCTGCTGGGACATGTCCGGGCCAGCGAAGCAGGGCAGGCGAACGAAAACCACCTTCGAAAGCAGTTCCTTTTCCGGCGGCGAAAGGTGTCTGTCCACCATCAGGCCAGGTAAAATTTTCAGTTCCATTATCTGTCGTAAATACCACGATGGTATTATCATCCAGGTTATTGTCTTTCAGATATTTCATAACAGAACCCACGATATCATCCAGCTGAGCCATACCTGCCTCTTCGAGGGACCAGCCATTTTCTGAATTGCGCATCCCTTCATATTTTGGCGAAAGATGGGTAGTGACGTGCATTCGCGTAGGATTCAGCCATAAAAAAAATGGCTTGTTGGCAGCAATCGCCTTGTCGACAAATTTTAAAGAGAGGTCTAGAATCTCATCATCCACTGTTTCCATTCTTTTCGGACATAGCGCGCCGGCATCTTCGATTTTTTGTTTACCTACCTTTCCCCAGCGGGGATCAACCGTGGCATCGTCTGTATTGGTTGCCCAGCTGTGAAGCATATTTCTGGGTCCAACCTGGTTCAGCAGGTTCTGCGGATATGCAGGATGACAGGGATCCTCCATGGCATCGAGGTGATAGAGGTATCCAAAAAACTCGTCAAAGCCATGAACGGTCGGAAGAAATTCATTCAGGTCGCCCAAATGATTCTTACCAAACTGACCAGTCGCATACCCCATCCCTTTAAGAGCTGTCGCGATGGTCACCGCCTCGGCTGGTATTCCAATTTTTGCACCAGCCTGGCCTACAGTAGTCATCCCGGTGCGAATCGGCAACTCTCCGGTTATAAAGTTAGCTCGGCCAGCTGTGCAACTTGCCTCGGCATAATAATCCAGGAACCTCATACCCTCGGAAGCAATTTTGTCCAGGTTCGGTGTTCTGGTAGCCATAAGCCCCTGATTGTAGCAACCCATATTTAACCACCCGATATCATCGCCCATAATGACGACGATATTTGGCTTTTTGGTCTGAGATCTGACTGATAAGGTTATGAATGTCAGTAACAGCACAGGGGCTATTTTCAATATCAGATAAAATTTGTGCTTTCGCATGGTCATGGTGTTTGATTTTGTGTTGAAGAAGAAGGTGTATGGTTGAGTCAGCAAAAAATATGCATTTAGATCCAAGTGAAATGAATTTAATTCAGCTGAAAAGTCAGTGGATGAAAAGAGCATTTCCTAATTTTACGACGCGGCCTGGAGATCGAGGAAATATAAACAGGGACAGGATGGACCACAGATGTTTCAGATAAACCGGATATTAAAAATAAGGCTTAAAACTCCAAGGGGACTATTTAACCGTAAAACGATTCTATTAACACGATATCAATTCAATAAAGCCACTTGCATTAGATTTATGAGATTTATGGCAATGCAACCACCAAAGGACAGGCTCGACATGGTTAATGAAGTTTTGGAGGAGTGCATTCTCGCCTATCCCCTGTCATCATTCATCATCAGTTTATATAAACAGTACCAGCAAAGGGGATCTCTAAGCAAAAAGCAATTGCAGGGTTTGTACGGAAAAGCTTCTAAAATAGAAAATCTACCGCCAGGGAAACTGGCAGCGATCGAAGCGATTATCAAAAGAATGCCGACCCGGTATAAATCAGAATTACCCGAACCTAAACCGCTATTTGAAAAAGAAGAATCCATCGGCCGGATGATTGCAGAAATTCTGGTTCGGTATCCCAATCACAAAAGAGTACTGTTCCTGAAAGTCAAGTATGACAATAACGATTTATTCACCCCGACCGATTTGGCGGATCTGAAGAGATTTCACCTACTTGTCAAATAAACACTTATCATTCAATTACATAAGCAAGGTAAACCTGGCCAACTTCCGCCATTTTTTATAAAGGTGGATAACTTTGTGCGAAAGCCGTGCAAAACCAGGAGCTTAATAATTTGGAAACAGGTCAGGTGAATCTGTATCTTAGTTTTGTAATTGAGAAACGGAAATCTGTAACAAGAAAGAAGTAACTCAGTTGGGAAGTGTAAATCTGAAATAAGGTAATTCTGAAATAAGATTGAAACAACCCAAGGGAGCATCGGGTCAGTAAGTATTAAAAGCGAAAGCTAAGAAATACTGAAAAAGGCTTGGTGCTTTTCCTTTTTATGGCCATCCTGACCATAAGTTCCCATCTCATGAATATAATAACGACTGAAAAAATAATATGGCTTGGCCTTGCATTATACTGGCTCGCTTCCGCGATTTCGGTCAAAAAAAGTATTAAAAGAGAGACCGGTTGGCAAAGGATAACCTATATCCTCTGTGTTTTGCTGGCTTTCAGTCTGTTATTTTCAGATTATCTCAAGTTTCCTTTTTTATACCAGCCCATTCTTCCCCAAAACGAATTATGGAAAATTACCGGATTGGTCCTTTGTGCCGGCGGTTTGCTGTTTGCATTAACTGCCAGGATCTGGCTGGGATCTAACTGGAGCGGACGGATCACCATAAAGGAAAATCATGAATTAGTACAGTCCGGGCCTTATCGCATTACAAGGAATCCCATTTATACCGGATTTTTACTGGCTTTCTGTGGCTGTAGTATGAGCCTTGGATTATTAAAAGGATACCTGGGCATATTACTTCTTGTTATTTGTCTCCTGATGAAAATTTCAAAGGAAGAATCTTTTATGCAAGAGGTTTTTGGCGATAAATGGAGATCGTACAAAGCCAGGGTAAAAAGATTAATCCCCGGTATCTATTGATCTAATTTAATGCTTCTGCAACTATCGTTTTAGCATTCACAAATTCCAAAATACCGTGACGACTCAGTTCTCTTCCGTATCCAGATTTTTTTATTCCACCAAATGGCAGGCGGGGATCAGATTTCACGAGTGTATTAATAAAAACGCCGCCGGTGTTCAATTGCCTGGCAATTGCGATACCCTTATCCAGATCTTTGGTCCATACACTGCCGGCCAAACCATAACGAGAGTCGTTTGCAAGACGTATGGCTTCCTGTTCGTCCCGGGCATCAATCACAGCGGCCATGGGTCCAAAAGTTTCTTCATCGAATGCTGGCATTCCTTTTTGCACATTCAACAAAAGAGCAGGTTTGAAATTGCAGCCATTTACTTCTCCACCATATTCAAGTTTCGCTCCCATTTTAACAGAATTAAACAATTGCTTCTTCAGTGAATCCACCAGATCAAGTCTCGCCATCGGTCCCGTGGTATTGGTCTTATCAAATGGATCTCCCTGCCGGAGTGTTTTTAGTTGTATCAGAAATTCCTCTACAAATTCCGGCATCGCTTCATTCAAAACGATAAAACGTTTGGCGCCAATGCAGGATTGGCCCGCATTCAACATACGCGATTGCAATGCTACAGAAACCGCAGTCTTCATATCCGCATCCGGCAGGAGAATCAGTACATCTGAACCACCAAGTTCCATCACTGATTTTTTAATATTTCGTCCGGCCAGCGAAGCCACTGAACTTCCCGCTCTTTCACTACCGGTGAGTGTTACGCCTTGCACGAAATCCGAAGAAAGAATTTTTTCAACCGACGGCGTATCGACTATGACGCATGCAAATACACCTTCGGGTGCACCTGCTTCCAAAAATATCTTTTCTAAAGCAATAGCACAACCACAAACATTGGGTGCGTGTTTCAATAATGTCGTATTGCCCGCCATCAGGGTTGACACAGCATAGCGAAAAACCTGCCAGAACGGAAAATTCCAGGGCATAATACCCAATACAATGCCAATAGGCTGATAGGTCACAAAACTTTTCGTGAATCCGGCATCCAGGGTCTCGTCTTTTAAAAAATCGCTGCTGTGTTCGGCATAGTATTCCGCCGTAACTGCACATTTCTCCACTTCTCCACGGGCTTCTCCAATTACTTTCCCCATTTCACTGGTAATAAGAGTTGCCAGCAATTCCAGATCACGCCGTAAGATCATTGCAACCTGCTGTAACACGACTGCCCGTTGACGTATGGAAAAAGATTTCCACTTTTGGAATGCCTGTGCAGACCCGCTAATTACCCTTTCCAGGTGAGCGTCATCCATAATGGGATATTCAGCCAGCAGTTTCTGCGTATATGGATCTATGGATTTGAATACCATTTTTGACATTTGTTATCCTATTTAATTTGAAGTTATAACAATATGTCAACTCCCATTGTTGCGTTCCGGGTGTCGGTAGAACTGGCAAAGGCAGTTTGTAAATTATTTCATCTTTTCTTCCAGGATCTTAAAATTCATGATATAGATATCATCGTTCCCATTTCCGCAGGAACTGAGAACTTCCCTGATTTGTGCTGCTGTTTTGGCTTCGGGGAAAGGGAATTTAACCAGTTGTCGTTTGCTCGAAAAGAAAAAATATCTTTTATCACCGGAAACAAAGGGAGAGTAATCGAGCGCTGGAGAATTGATTTCTTTTCCAAAATGAACGGCAGGCATCCAGCTTCCGTTCCTACGAAGACTATAATACAAATCTCCCCCTCCCAGGTCATCAGTTCTTTTGTAAGATGAGAAAAGAATAAAGTTTTCATCAGGGTCAACGAAAGCATTAAAGTCGTACCCTTTCGAGTTTACGGCATCAGGAAGCCTGACCGGGTTCCCGTAAGCTCCATTATTTGAGACCGCCATAAAAATATCATCCTTTGTTTCTCCATTATCACGGGTAAAATACAGGTTTCCGTTTTTAGCCAGTGAAGGATAAAATTCATCCTTATCGGAATTGATGGCAGTACCCGCATTAAATGGTCCTTCCCAGCCATTTCCTTTTCGCAGGAGATACCATATATCGTAATCTTTGGAACTGTCGGATTCCTGCAATGGCCGATCGGATGTGAAAAAAAGTTTTTGCCCGTCCGGAGAATAAGCCGGTTCCAAATCATTGAATCGCCCGGAAAACCAGGCGGTTTCCGGCTTCGTCCATTCTCCGTTTAATCTTTGTGAATGTAGAATCACTGAAAAAAGGCCATTTGTCCATTGAAGCGTATAGAATATATCATTCCCATCAGGAGAGAGTGCCATGTCTCTGTTTGAAAACCCGTCCGAAATAATCCCGGGACCAAATACACGCGCAGTATCTGAGTTAACCAACTCGATGCGGGACTGAGATAAACAACTCAATGAAACAGTTAGCAAAATTAGTGGTAAATAGATTTTCATATTAATTGTTAATTGTTAATGCTGAATTGCAAACCCCAAAGTAAAGCTTACTTAAAAAAACAGAATGCTTTACCATTGACAATTAACAATTGACAATTAACAATTAGAAAAGATAACTAAAGTTGAGCGGCCCTATTGTTGAGCAGCGGGTGAAAAATGACGTGAATCGTCCGGGGGGGGTTCTTTTTTCACGTGCACATCATGGAGTTCTTCAAATGACTCTCCGTCATCATAATCCACCGACACCAGTACAGAAAGATGCTGGTTGGCCATTCCTTTGAATGAACCCCTGGCCGGACTGCAATCCGTGAAATTCCGTCCTACAGCAAGTTTCACATGGTTATTGGTGACCCATACTTTATTGGTTGGATCAATGCCGGTCCAGCCCGAGCCGGGAATCCAGGCTTCCACCCAGGCATGGGTAGCACCTTCTCCCCTCAGGCCTGAGCGATGTGGACAGATATAACCACTCACATAACGGCTGGGAATATTCATCGTTCGTAAAACCTGCAGAAGAATATGGGCAAAATCCTGACAGACCCCCGCCCGCTGTACGAGTATTTCGTCAATAGTTGTTTCAATATTTGTAATTCCCCGGATATATTTAAACTGCTCAAAAATATAATCACTGCAGTTTTTTATTGTAATCGCAACAGAATCTTCCTGGCCACGCACCAGGCTGATGATATCCAGTATCTGCGATTGAGCATTTATTGCATCCGGACGGATCAGCTCAAGCATGATTAAATTCCCGGTCAATTGATCAGGCAATTCATAAAAACTGCTTATAAAATTAATACGGAGGTCTGCACTTTCCGGTGTTCGTACCACCAACCGGCTGTTGATGACCAGCTCCCGGTGGGGAGGCAGCAAATTGAACGTGCCTGTTTTATTTCCCCAATAATCAAAGAAAACCTGTAATTCGGGATTACCTGTAATTACCAGTTCCTGTTCCAAAACATGCTGGTCTGGCGACTCTAAAGGAAAAATCCTGATTTCATTCATGCTTTCCTGGATCAGCCGGTCGTATGTATATTTCGTAATGTGCTGAATCTTGAAAAGGGGCATGAGCGGTTAGGAATAGGAGAAGAAATGTTGAACTACTTTCTGGTTAAACTCCACCAGGTCCGTTTTTATGTCTTCAAAAAATGCAGGTACAGTGTCTTTATTCAATGAATCGAGTTCCATATATCGCACTTTACTGAACAGGCGCCCGAAACAGCGAAGCAGAGCTGCCCTTTCTTCAGAAATATTATTACCAATTACTTTGTTCAGATAATGTTCTATCCGCTGAAGCGAATACATAACAGAGCGCGGAAAATTTTCATTGATTAATACCTGGTGTAGCACGTTATAATTATGATTTGAACTCCGGTAGGTCTTGACATGCAACTCATATCCTGACAAACTGAAAAGCAGGTATTTCCATTGCAGCAGGTCGTTCGTATCCGCCTCACGGAAATTTGTAAGCTCCAATTGTTTTTCAGCAAATGCAATGGTTTGAAGGCAACGTTCGATGTATTTTCCAAGATTCATAAAACACCAGCCCGTACCGCGTGGCATCGTAATATCGGTAATACCGGCATACATGACGGTATGTTTTATGAAGGGTTCCATAACTTCCAGGCTGAGGAATGAATCAATCTTATGCTGAAGTGAGGGCTGATTAACCAGATGGTACATCTGATTGACTTCCTCCCAAACCTCCTTGGTGATATGATCCTGTGCACCGCGTGCATTTTCTCTTGCCCTGTTTACCAGCGTCTTCAGGCAATTGGTGTTTGTGGTATCGATCAGCAGACGCTTGAGACAGGCTTCCGTATTATTTTCTATAGATTTTAGATACTCCTCTTCTGAATCAGTAAAAATCTCCATAACCGGCATCCAGGTCATTGACCGGATGGCATCTTTGTCCAATGAAAAAATATAGTGGGTGGCAGCCAGTCGCAACATACCATCCGCTCTTTCCATATAGCGATTCAGCCAAAACAGTGAGTCTGCAATCCTGCTTAACATGGTGGTTCCAATTTAACGACTTCCAATTAATCGATTACCCATGTATCCTTACTTCCGCCTCCCTGAGAAGAGTTAACGATCAGGGATCCCTTCCTCAGCGCCACCCGGGTCAGGCCGCCCGGAACGATTTGTATACCGGAAGGTCCGCATAGGGCATAGGGCCGGAGGTCAACATGTCTTCCCTCGAATTTTCCATCAATAAAACAGGGCGCTGTTGACAGATTTATAATGGGTTGAGCGATGAAACTCCTCGGATCTGATTCAATTTCTTTTTTAGCCTTTAACCATTCTTTTTCACTCACTTTATTTCCCATTACCATGCCGTATCCTCCGGACTGATTTGTTCTTTTAATGACCATTCTGCTGAGGTTGTCAAATACATATTGACGGGTATCCGGATTACTCATCTCGTAGGTTTCCACATTAGGTAACAATGGTTCTTCATTTAAATAATACCGGATCATCGCCGGTACAAATGCATAAATGGCTTTATCATCTGCCACCCCATTCCCTACAGCATTCACGATAGCCACTGTTCCTTTACGGTAAGCAGCCATCAAACCCGGTACGCCCAGTGCACTATCCGGTCTGAAGATCAGGGGATCGAGAAAATCGTCATCAACCCTGCGATAAATTACATGCACCTGTTCAAGACCCTGCGTGGTCTTCATGTATACCTTATGGTTATCCACTACGAGATCCCTTCCCTCAACAAGGGGAATGCCCATCTGACGTGCAAGAAATGTATGTTCGTAATATGCAGAATTATAAATACCCGGCGTCAGCAAAGCTACATTGGGATTGGAGATCTGGGCCGGAGAGAGGGAGAGCAGGATTTCATGCAGCAGCAAAGGATAATTACTTACCCTTCGCACACGTGAACTGGCCACCAGTTCGGGAAATAGGCGTTTCGTAATTTCGCGATTCTCCAGCATATAGGAAACTCCCGATGGTGTACGGAGATTATCTTCCAGCACATAAAAAACACCATTATCTCCGCGTATCAGGTCGATCCCTGAGATATGGATATAGATGTCGTGGGCAACCTGGATACCGGCTACCTCGCGCATGTAATGGGGGCATGAGGCAATCAGTTCAGCCGGAATAATTTTATCCTGAATAATCTGTTGTTCAGAATAGATATCCTTAAGAAAAAGATTAAGTGCCTTCAGTCGTTGTTTAAGTCCGTCTTCGATGATTTTCCATTCGTCGCCCGTAAGTACGCGCGGAATAATGTCAAAAGGAAATATACGTTCAATGCCTGCATCGTCATTATATACGGTAAACGTGATGCCCTGGTTCATGAACAATTCACTGGCCAGTTTTTCTTTTTGCTGGAGGCTTTGAACATCTAGTAGTTTAAGTGCATGCACCACATTACGGTAGGGTTCACGGAATTCAGATCCCATCCGCATCTCGTCCCAAAATCCCGGATGTCCTGTATAAATATCCAACAAACCCTGGGGATCCATAAAATCAATTTGACTTGTAAAAATAGAAAAAGCAGCTGTATACAGCTGCGATCGTTATGGAATGAAGTTATATAAAATCATTCAGCCGGCAAAAGGAAAGAATATGCGACATCCAATTTCTGCCATCATCATTAAGAAAGTTTTTGAATGCCGTATATTAGAACTCTAATTCCCATCGTATGCGATTCAAGCCGGTCTTATTTTTTGCATTTGGTTTCTCTGTCATAGCATGTAAACATCATGAAGTGGCAGACCATATATACTTCAATGCCAATATCTGGACCGGCGACTCGGCAAATCCGAAAGCCAGCGCCATTGCTGTAAAGGATTCCCTGATCGTCTATGTGGGAGATGATTACCAGTCGTTTGTGGGAAGCGGAACGGTGTTGAACGATATGAAGGGCAGGATGCTTGTGCCGGGTTTTATCGACAACCATACCCATTTCCTGGAAGGTGGATACTATCTGGCGAATATTAACCTGCGCTCTGCAAAATCCATGCAGGATTTTATTTTAACTTTTCGCCGTTTTTCAGACTCCGCAAAAAACAACAGCTGGATCCTGGGCGGAAACTGGGATCATGAAGCCTGGGGCGGACAGCTACCGCGAAAAGAATGGATCGACAGTATTAGTAGCGGACATCCGGTTTTTATCAACCGGTACGACGGGCATATGGGTCTTGCCAATTCAATGGCATTGAAACTTGCAGGCATCACAAAAAACACGGCTAATCCTCCGGGAGGGGAAATAGTGAGGGATCCGAAAACAGGTGAACCCACCGGTATTCTCCGCGATGAAGCCACCAGTCTGGTTTACCGGGTTATTCCGGAACATACGGAGAAAGAACTCGATGAATCCCTGGCCCGCGCTGCGGACCACGCACTTGCCCATGGCCTGACTCAGGTGCACGATATGGGTTCTTACGGCGGATGGATCGACCTGGCTACATACCGGCGCGCTTATGCTGCAGAAAAATTACCGATTCGTGTGTATTCCTTCGTCGCCATTCGCACCTGGCAAAAACTGGACTCATTTGTTAAGCAAAATGGCTGGGGCAATGACCGCCTGCGCTGGGGAGGACTCAAAGGTTTTGTAGATGGTTCCCTGGGTTCCACTACAGCCTGGTTTTATAAACCTTACCTCGATGCGCCAAATTCCACCGGCCTGCAGGTTACAGATACTAACCTCCTCAGACAATGGATTCTTTCAGCTGACTCAGCAGGTTTGCATATCGCTACGCATGCCATCGGGGATCACGCCAATGACTGGATTCTCGGAGTTTATGAAGAAGCCGAAAAAAAGAATCCCTCAAAAGATCACCGGTTCAGGGTGGAACATGCCCAACACCTCACGCCGGAAGCTATTGCACGTTTCGCCAGTTTGCACGTAGTGCCCTCCATGCAACCCTATCATGCCATAGATGATGGCAAATGGGCAGGCAAAAGACTGGACAGTGCGCGCCTCCGAGGCACATATGTATTTAAGTCCCTGCTGGAAGATCACGCAAACCTCACATTCGGCTCAGACTGGACGGTCGCTCCACTCGATCCCATTGCAGGTATTTACGCAGCTGTAACGCGCAGAACCCTTGATGATAAAAATCCTGGTGGATGGTTCCCTGAACAAAAAATTTCTGTTGATCAGGCTTTACGCTGTTATACCGTTAATAATGCATGGGCAGGATTCCAGGAAAATAAAACCGGAAAACTGAAAGCCGGCCTGCTGGCCGATTTTACAGTGTTGTCTGAAGATTTGTTCTCGATCGCGCCGGAAAATATCCGTGACACAAAGATTTTGCTTACTGTGGTGAATGGAAAAGAAGCATTTAAAACTAATTATTAATTATTATTTATTATTTATTACTTCTCAAAAGAAAAGACCTATTTATTGGTGTTAGTCATAAATAATTAATAATTGATAATTAAAATCACGGTTTATAAAACCGAACCGTATCCGTTACGCCCGGCCAGTTATCTGTTCTGAATGGTGAAGCGGGAAATCCATCGGCATTATACAAATTGATATCTTCAGGTGCATTACTCCATCCGTATCTTACCGCAACCGGATGGTTGACGGAATCAGACATAACTTCAATATGATTACCCCGGATAAAAGCCCGGGCATAATAAAATTTTCTGTCCGGCCCCGCAATCTCAAATCCGCGCAGATAACCAAATTTGTCCTTTGCCCATAATCCCCTTCCAACAGATTTGAAATATAAATCAGCTTTGTCTGATGAGAAAGCCACGGAATCATACACCGGACCAGCGGCCGTTTGAGAAAAACCATATACATCACTTAAAGCAATCGCAGCGAGCCGGCGTCCCACTTCCTGTTTATTTTTCGGATGAATATCTTTAGGATCTCCAATATCTGTGGTCACCGACATCCCGGTTCCGGATATACGAAGCGTCCGACTTTGCGCTTCCCGCAGTTCTGCCCAGTTGCTTCCGGCATTACTGCTTTCATTCGAACCAAAATCGGCCAGTTGTACAAAAAGAAATGGAAAATTATCCTTCCATTCTTTTCTCCAGCTCTCAATCATCAAAGGAAATGTTTTACGGTATTCATATGCACGACCAACATTGGCTTCGCCCTGGTACCATAAAACACCACGGATACCAAATGGAATCACAGGATGAAGCATGGCATTGTAAATGATCACGCCTTCACTGTTCATCCAGTGAATTATATGGTGTGGCCGATCCAGTGCGGGTAACATTTTCCAGTGTGTATCTGCCAGGGAAATTTTCTCACCATCCAGATCCAGATAGAATAAATCATTATTGCCGCGCAGGCCCATGTCCAATCCGTCAGGGACGTTTTGAAAACCAATTTCGAGCAGCAATATATTTTTTCCTGCCTTCCAGGTATTCGGCGGAAGCGTTACCCGATAATTTTTATCTGTCGTTTTGTTTAAGGCGTTTTCATTCACATACCAGGTAAACCGGATATCGTTTTCACCCAGACTGATCACGGAAAGTTGGGTTGCCTGAATAGAATCCAGCCAGATTTCCCTTTCCATAAATCCTTCTCCGCGATACCCGGGAAATCCGATCCAGTCCCAGCCTCCCGGTGCTGAAGAAGGCATCCATCCGGAAAAAGAATAATCAGATTTCACTATGTTAGCCAAAACTACATCGGGCATTTTTCCTCCATTTCGGATTTCCAGTGTATCCCTGAATATTTTTTCAACGCGATTATTTGTCGAATCCCAGCTCCCCGGCATTTGACGGGCATAGTCTTTTAATTCATCTGAACCCAGCATGGCATCATGGCTGATCCAGCTCTCTACCTGCGATCCGCCCCAGTTGTCGTAAATTAATCCTACCGGAACATGTAATCGTTCATAAATATCCCTGGCAAAAAAATATCCGACGGCAGTAAATTCTCCGGTTGTTGACGGAGTGGAAACAATCCATTGTGTCGAATCGATAAATTCTTCCGGATGAAAGCTCAGTTTATTGGGCACTACCACCTGGCGGATCAAAGAATTGTTGGCGTGGTGGATTTCAAATTTTGCATTGATCGCCTGATTTACCCTGAATTGCATATTAGACTGACCTGAACATAACCAGACCTCACCAAACAACACATCAGAAAAAACCTTTGTTTCACTGCCGGTCTGTATTTGCAAAGTGAATGGGCCTCCGGCTCTAAAAGAGGGAAGAGTAATCAACCAGTGCCCCAGTTTGTCTGCGGCAACTAAACCTTTTGCATCGCTGATACTCACGTGAACCGTCTCGCCGGGTTTGGCACTACCCCAGACCTTGACGGGTTTATCCCTTTGGAGAACCATATGATCGCTGAATATTGCTGAAAGACGGAGTTGTGCTGAAGAAGCTGAAACGATAAAAACAGAAAACAGACAGAATTGAATTTTCATTGGATCGCAACCTTAAAATGTTAGAAGAAATAGGTTTGGATATTTAAATTGGTGGAAAGTTTTTTTCTCCATCCTCCAATACCAGTACCCAGTCCTGCCCATATCCGGATTGGGGTGGCTGAAACAATTGGGTTCCTTTATTTTCTATGGGCTCTCTCACAATCACATTACCATTTCTGGGATTGAACCAAAATACGTGTAATTTTTTTCCCGTTATTTTTTCCAAAACTACTGTAAAGGGTTTGCCCGCTGCAGAATATACAAACAAATAATCTTTTCCCCGCGTGGCCTGGATCCGTTCAGACACCATGAGGTTGTTTTCCAATATGAGTGACTGATCGGGAATCCTTTCTGTTAGTGGTGGATGGGACTCCATCAAACGGCGAACCCATTTCATCTGATTGGCGCCCGGTAATTCCATTGCAGCAGGCCAGTACACGTGCGGACCATTGACTGCCTCGCGATCAGCCGAATAAAATTGCCAGATATCATGACAACCATAGGTATGCCCGAAAGCGCCCGAAAAAACATCCAGCCAGGCATATTGGCGAACATCATATGCGCTGCTCGTTCCCAGGTCCTTTACATTAAAACATACCGGATGATCTTCATAAATGGGTTCACCATCGAGAACCGGCTTGGCAGGCAAACGCAACCAGGCTGCGTAAATTTTTTGGTATACCGCGGTGTTCCTGCAATGCCCGTTCTGAAACATATTAAATGAAAACCATTCATCAGAAAAAAAATACTGAGCGGAACCCTGATCGTTAGGTTGCGGATGATATGTGATCAGTGCATGATCTTTTCCCCCAGTCCCTTCGAGGATGCCTGTCGCCATCGATCGCCATATTTTAAATTCATTGTCACTATCCGGATTGCGGTCGCCACCAAGAATCCAGATTATATTTTTCCGGTTTTTATACCGGCTGCCGATCCATCGGCCATAGATATAAGCATTTTCAGGGTTAAATATGACCGGCCCCTTCCCCCAGGTGTCCATTCGAACTTTATCACCCCAGGTAGGCAGCAGGCCAATTACTAATCCCTTCTCCCCTGCACGGTCGATAATATAATCGACCTGTTTAAAATAATTTTCATTCGGCCTTGTGGGATCATCATTGAATAATGGCAGTTCGCCATAAGCATTGGGTGTATGAAGGCCGTCAAACTCAGCCAGCACGACAGCCTGTATCACTGTGAAGCCCTGCCTGCTCCGGGTTTCCAGGTAAAGATCAGCCTGCTCACGATCCAGGCGATGGAATAATTCCCAACCGGTATCTCCCAGCCAGAAAAAATCCTTTCCATCCCGAAGCAGGTAATGTCCATTGGCACTAACGGAAAACTGGGCCCGGGTTATCTGAATAACCAGAAAGAAAATAATCGTTATCAATCTTTTCATGAATAAGTAAGATATCAAAAAAATAAGAATCTTTTTTTGGCTATATTCATTCCCTAATTTAAAACATGAGCAAACACAACCATCCCAAACCGGTTTTGGATACGCCACTCGGTCCCACCGGAGGACAAAGACTGTATTCGCTGGATGCACTCCGGGGATTTGATATGTTCTGGATCCTGGGTGCAGAAGATATTTTTAATGAACTCGCCAAAGCAACCGGACTCCCGGCATTCGAATGGATTTCCAACCAGCTCACGCATCCTGCCTGGAATGGATTTCACTTGTATGACCTTATTTTCCCTATGTTCCTTTTTATGGCCGGAGTAGCCACACCTTTTTCTGTGGGCAGGGAGCTGGAGAAGACCCATGACAGAAAAAAAGTGCTCTACCGTGTAATCAAAAGAGGATTGATTCTGGTGGCTCTGGGTGTGATGAACAATAATGGACTGCACCTGCGACCTATTTCTGATATACGTTTCGGAAGCGTACTGGGCAGGATCGGACTGGCCTATATGTTTGCCAATATCATTTATATTTATTCAAAAAGAAATGCCCAAATCATCTGGTTCTGGTCCTTGATTATCGGATACTGGCTTTTGCTGAAATTCACTTCAGCTCCCGGTTTCCCGATGGGCGACCTGACCATGGAAGGTAATTTCGCATCTTATATCGACCGGACCGTGCTTCCCGGAAGACTATATCTGGGCATTCATGATCCGGAAGGATTGGTTTCCACGATACCGGCCATCAGCACCGGACTGCTGGGCATTTTAACGGGTTCCTATTTAAAAAAGAGCCCGCATACGGGAGCACAGAAATCATTTTGGATGGCCGCCGCAGGTTTGTTCTTTATCGCTCTGGCACTGATCTGGAACTTTAGTTTCCCCATCAATAAAAATCTCTGGAGCAGTTCCTTCGTTTGCCTCGCCGGCGGTCTGAGCCTCTTGTATTTTTCCGTGTTCTATTATATCATTGACGTGCTGAACTATAAAAAATGGGCTTTCTTTTTTAAAGTGATCGGCATGAATTCCATCCTGATTTATCTGTCGGGCCATTTCATCAACTGGGGTTATGCAACAAACGGGTTCTTTCAATGGCTCGGCCAGTTATCCCCGGTACTCTGGGCTCCCGTAGTTATGGCGATTTGTTATGTATTTGTAAAATGGATGTTCCTGTATTTCCTCTATCGTAAAAAAGTCTTCCTGAGGGTTTGATCCGGGATATCGGTGAATTCAAAATGATATCCGGTATCTGAACTGCCAATATATTTTTATTATGAAACAGTTTTATTCTTTCTTCATTCTGATCTTCCTGCATTATTTCCTGCCTGCCCAATCCATTACGGAACCCGCATTTATACGCGACAGCCTGGATGGTTATATACAAAAGGGATTGAAGGACTGGAACCTGCCGGGGCTTGCGGTTGTTATTGTAAAAGATGGAAAAGTGGTTTGGATGAAGGGATATGGAATACGCGACACTGAAACGAAGAAGCCAGTGGATGAAAATACGCTCTTCATGATCGCGAGTAATACCAAACTCTTTACAGCAAGTTCCCTGGCCCTACTGGAAACGCAAAAAAAAATATCCCTGGATGATCCCATCACAAAATATTTCCCCTCATACCGACTATACGATACGACATCTACACGACTGGTTACCATCCGCGATATGTTGTCCCACCACATCGGAACAAAAACGTTTGAAGGTGATTTTACTTTCTGGAATACAGCCCTCGGTCGCGATGAAATCATGCGGCGCATGCGTTACCTGAAACCGCCATATCATTTCCGGCAGGAATTCGGGTATTGCAATAGTTGTTTCTTAACAGCGGGACAGGTGATACCCGTTGTCACAGGGAACACCTGGGAACAATTCGTGCAAACTAATTTTCTCACCCCATTGGCAATGGATCAGACCCGCATACTTTCGACCGGTATAGGTGATCAGCAGGATGTGGCTGTTCCTTATACCACTTCTTATTCTGATCATTTAAACCGGGTGCCTTACGATAATTGGAATAACCTCGCACCGGCAGCCAGTATCGTGAGTAATGTAAATGATCTTTCGCATTGGTTGCTGATGCAGTTGGACAGTGGCCGTTATCAGGGAAAACAAATTATTTCATGGGAAACGGTTCGGAAAACCCGTATCGCAAACTCATGGATAACCAGTAGTAAGTCACGCAGGCATCCTACACATTTTGAAGGCTACGGACTGGGATTGTTTATGTCAGACTATGCAGGCCGTCAGATCTACTGGCATACCGGTGGTGCAGGCGGTATGGTGAGCAATGTTTGTTTTGTGCCGGAAGAAAAACTGGGGATTGCGATACTCACCAATAACGACAACCAGGAATTTTATGAGGATCTGCGTTACCAGATTATGGATGCTTATCTTGATGTTCCATTTGTAAATCGCAGCCAGCAGGACCTGCCACTTTTCCTTGAACAATCCAAAACAGATATGGATGAGATTAATGGATGGATTGCCCGGGTGAAAAAGAACCAAACAGAATTACCGCTGGCTGCATACACTGGCGTATACAAGAATACATTGTATGGAAAAATTCACGTAAGCCAGGCCGGAGACCGGCTGGAAATTCATTATGAAACCAAACCTGATCTTTCAGCCACACTGGATTATATGGATCACGGAGAATGGCTGCTCAGGTACAATAATATTCTTTATGGAATCTTTAAAGTGAAGTTTGATGTGTCGGGATCCAGCGTAAAATCACTGATGACCCTGCAAAATCCTTTTGTTGAATATGATCCGTATATTTTTACCAAG
>JBGPBW010000080.1:0-18468 GCA_041481385.1 Puia sp. | reverse complement strand
ATGTTGTTTGTATTCCTGATTCCTTATTGCCTGGGAGGTATTGCAGGGCCAGCCCTGCAGGCTACCATTTCAGGTCATGTCCCACCAAATACACAGGGAGAGCTGCAGGGCTCTCTTACCAGCCTGATGAGTTTAACATCTATTGTCGGGCCTTTGCTGATGACAAACCTGTTCTCCTATTTCACTTCTGTTCAGGCACCTGTGCACTTTCCGGGCGCTCCCTTTGTACTGGGCGGCCTGCTCATGTTGTCCAGTAGTATAGTTGCTTATAATTCTTTAAAGCAGGGTTGATAATTGGAATTTTTAATGTATCTTTGCGAAGTCTTAAGTTGATCAGCATTTAGTAAGTGAACAAACATTCTGCTACGCAATCTTCAGTACGGTTAGTTAGTCGCCTTTACTTCAGCTTTCAGTCAGCTTGTATTTTTATCATTTAATTTTTTATTTAAGTATGAACATTTATGTTTCTAATTTAAGCTTCAACGTTACCGACGAAGACTTAAACGAGTATTTTGCAGAGTACGGTGAAGTTTCATCTGCTAAAGTTATTCTTGACAAATTCACTCAGAAATCACGTGGATTTGCATTTGTTGAAATGGCAGATGATGAAGCTGCTAAGAAAGCAATATCCGAATTGGATGGCGCTTCAGTTGATGGAAGGACCATTAACGTATCCATTGCTAAACCCCGCGAAGAACGCACTGGTGGAACCGGTGGTGGTAACAGAGGCGGTGGCGGAGGTAATTTCCAGAAAAGAAATAACTTCAGTAACAGCAGATATTAATCGCTTTTAAAGAATAAGCCGTCACGCCAGAGGCGTGACGGCTTATTCTTTTTTAACAAGTCATTAATTGATCCATACGGCTCTTAATGACCTGTTATTCCCAATGACCTTTTTGCCATCGATATCCTTTTTGACCGTTTTCCCAATATCCTGATTTCCAGACATGTCCCTCACGGGTGTGTTGCCAGGATCCATCATGCCAATGGTAATTGCCGCCCCTCCATTCCCATTCACCGCCGATCCATATATAGCCCGGACCCGGCGAAACGGGCCGTACATACTCAACGTCGGCGGGTCGCGCGGCGACATATCCGGCTGTACAGCCAGCCAATAGCAGGAAACAGCTAAAAAGGCAGTATGCAAGAATTGATTTTTTCATTATTTTACGTTTAATCCATCAGAAAGCAAAACCCGTTCCTGCTAACGGTTTCAAATGTTGTAATTTGCAGGAATTTTAATGTCAATGATTAGTGAATCCCCCGTAACCGCCCCTCTGACCTCCAAAGATTTTGTTACCGATCAGGAAGTCCGCTGGTGCCCCGGATGTGGAGATTATTCCATCCTGGCCCAGGTTCAGAAAGTGATGCCGCAAATGGGTATTCCCCGTGAAAATATCGTTTTTATATCGGGCATTGGATGCAGCAGTCGCTTCCCTTATTACATGAATACATACGGTATGCATTCCATTCATGGGAGGGCCACAGCCATCGCCTCCGGGTTGAAGGCAACCCGTCCGGACCTAAGTGTATGGATTGTTACAGGTGATGGAGATTCGCTGAGTATAGGTGGAAATCATACCATCCACCTGCTCCGCAGAAATTTTGATGTAAATATCCTGTTGTTCAATAATCAGATCTACGGACTGACCAAGGGACAATATTCGCCGACTTCCGAACCTGAAAAAGTGACCAAGTCGACTCCGTTGGGAAGCATCGATCATCCGTTTAACCCATTAGCATTGGCCATGGGTGCTGACGCCAGTTTTATAGCGCGAAGCATGGACCGGGATCCCAAACATCTTCAGGAAATGCTCACACGCAGCTACCAGCATAAAGGATCTTCTTTCCTCGAAATTTATCAAAACTGCAACATTTTTAATGACGGGGCATTCGAAGCATTTACAGAAAAAACTTCCAAAGCAGGCGAAACCTTATTCCTCGAACAGGGCAAACCGCTCATTTACGGCGCCCAAAAAAATAAAGGAATCCGACTTGACGGTCTTAAACCGGTGATTGTGGAAATCGGTGGCGGATATACTGCAGAAGATTTGTGGATACATGATGAGAAGGACATGTACAAAGCGCAATCCCTGATACGCATGTTTGACGATCCGAGCCATGAAATACATTTCCCCAGGCCCTTCGGTGTTTTTTATGAAAGCCAGCGCGCCTGTTATGAAGATATGCTGAACGCACAGGTTCAGGAAGTCATGAAAACAAAGGGCAAAGGCAACCTCAATAAGTTATTGATGGGAAGAGAAACCTGGACGATCAATCCCTAGGTTTGCTTTTTGTTACATTGCGTCATGTTCCTGCAAGTACATCCGGAAAATCCCCAGGAGAGAAATATACAGACGATCACAGAATGCCTGTTATCAGGTGGGGTGATTATTTATCCCACCGATACGATTTATGGTTTGGGTTGCGATATATTTCAACACAAAGCGATTGAGCGCATATGCAGGATTAAACAAATCGATCCGGCAAAAGCAAAACTTTCCTTTGTCTGTTATGACCTGAGCAGCCTGAGCGCCTACACTAAAAGCATCTCTACTCCATTATACCGGGTATTGAAAAATCATTTGCCCGGGCCGTACACTTTTATTTTACCTGCCAGTAAGGAAGTTCCAAAAATTCTCAAAAGCAGGAAAAACAGTATCGGCCTCAGGGTTCCCGACAACCTCATCGCAAGAACCATCGTTCACAAACTTGGTCACCCGGTATTAAGCACTTCATTACCTGGTGAACGCGTGGAAGATTACACAGATCCGGAAATCATCTATGAACAATTTAAAAATCTCGTCGACATCGTTGTAGACGGCGGGCCGGGTCATACAATACCCTCCACAATTATTGACTATACCTCCGGTGAAGCCGTTATGCTGCGTAAAGGTGCGGGGGAGTGGGAAGAAAATTTGAAAATTTGAAAATTTGGAAAATTGGAAATGATTTTCAAATTATAGAATCATAAAGTTTATCTCCTGGCACAACGTTTAACGATCAATGATAAACGATCAACCGTCAACCGTCAACAGTCAGCTAAGAGTCCTCAAATATTTCCAATTGTGCAGACTGGATATTGAAACTTTTCCGGTGATAGGGGCAAAGGCCATGCATTTCAATGCCCCGACGGTGTTCAGGCGTGCCATATCCTTTATTGTTAAACCAGTTATATTGCGGGTATTCTACATGCAGCTGCTGCATGTAGTCATCCCGGTAGGTCTTAGCCAGTATGCTGGCCGCTGCAATGGATGCATAGATCCCGTCTCCACGGATCACACATTGATGCGGAATCTTTTTATACCTATAGAACATATGCCCATCGATCAGTAGAAATTCAGGTTGGATTTTTAATTTCCTTAAAGCCAGGTGCATGGCTTTGAATGAAGCTTTAAGGATATTAATTTCGTCGATTTCTTCATTGCTGACCTGCTCAACGGACCATTCCAGTGCATGGGCTTCTATATATGACCTCAGCTCAATCCTGATTTCGGGACTTACCTGTTTGGAATCATTGAGCAGGGGGTGATGAAAATCTTTAGGTAATACTACAGCAGCCGCAAATACCGGTCCCGCAAAACATCCGCGCCCCGCTTCGTCGCAGCCTGCTTCGCGTAAATGGGCGTGATGGAATGATTTGAGCAACTCCGGTTCTTTTGCCAAAAATAGAGTAGTATTACCTGAAATTATTCGCAACAGGGTGTAAATAGTTATCTACACCGGAAACGGATGAATTATTTTTGTTGCATGGCGATATGGAGAACAAAGTCAGCAAACCGTGCCGTTGGTTACTGGGTGCTCGCCGGCACCCTCATGTTATGTATTCAGGTATTACTGGGTGGCATCACCCGTTTAACTGGTTCCGGCCTGTCCATTACAGAATGGGATGTGGTGGCCGGCACACTGCCTCCCCTTAATGCAGAACAATGGTCATTGAAATTCAACTTGTATAAGCAAACCCGGCAGTTTCAACTGTTGCATGCTGATTTTACATTGGGTGATTTCAAATTCATTTTTTTCTGGGAATGGTTTCACCGGCTCTGGGCCAAATTGGTAGGTGTGGTGTTTATAGTGGGCTTCGTCTGGTTGCTTTTCAAAAGAAAAATGAAGAGCGAAATGATTATGCCCCTGCTTATTTTATTTTTTCTCGGACTGCTGCAGGCTGCGATTGGATGGATCATGGTTGCCAGTGGATTAACGGGTGACGCTCTGTATGTGAAACCTACCCGGCTTGCCCTACATTTTATTTTTGCACTGGGTCTGATTTCTTACGCATTCTGGTTTGCACTCAAATTACTATTCCCGGTATCCCGTATAAAGAATGCCCGCTGGATCAGAAGATTTTCGATCGGCCTTTTGGTATTGGTTTTTATTCAGCTTTTGTATGGCGCCCTGATGGCGGGAAACAAAGCAGCAGCTGTTGCACCGGGTTGGCCGCTCATTAATGGAGACTGGGTGCCGGCCAGCCTATTCAGACAATCCCCATTCATGCTGAATTTTATCGGCAATCCTATTATGATTCACTTCATACATAGGAATCTGGCCTATTTGATCATGTTTGGCATTTTCGGGTGGACCCTTCGTCTCTTTCGATCGGGTATCATACGCAATCAGCGAACCCGCCTGCTGCTTCCGATGGGTCTTACCGTTTTACAGATCCTTTTGGGCATTCTCGCTTTACTCACAAGTCCCGGCATTATAGCTAACCATTGGGTGGCATTCGATTGGATAGCTTTATTACACCAGCTCAATGGCATGTTGCTTCTTTTCAGCCTGATTTATGCGATCTACGTGTTAAGGCCATATTTGAAGTAATTTTAAGTTGGTCTTTCCGTTAGGATAAGGATCGCGGGATGATGCCTGGCTTTTTTTAACACTTAACTTTCCGTAGATCCGGCAGGCACGATGGTATACCTGAAATCAGTTTATTATTCCTTTCCTGTCCAGCTCATATTGCTGTACCTGAAAAAATATCAGTTGCTGCTGATTTTCTGGTTGATTCTTTTTTCTACTATTCATGGGGGATTCATGCATTCTGTCGGAGCCGATGCACTTTTCCTTGCGCCCGAATACCTGGATCATGTAAACGCCCTCAGCGGTGCCATCGTTGGAGCAGCAGCAGGCGCATTCATCATGAGTTGGAATGTGACGACCTTTATCCTGTTTAGCAGGCATTTCCGTTTTCTGGCCACAACCACCCGGCCCTTTCTGAAATTTTGTACCAATAATTTTATACTGCCGGGCAGCCTGCTGATCTATTATTTTTTCAAGGCGATAGATTTTGACAGCTCAAAGGAGTTAATGACCAACAGCGAAATCGCTTGGTTGATCGCCGGATTTCTATCGGGATTTTTTCTGGTGATCGGTCTTTCCCTGTTATATTTTTTTGGTGCAGACCGGACCATCATACGCCAGATGACGCCATTGATCGCGAACCCCAAACTTTTCAAATCGCAGTTCAACTCAAAAGACGCTCAGATTTATGCGAGCAGACTGATCCGGGTGAATTGGTATATGAGTGGTCCCCTCTCTGTGAAACAGGTGAGGGATGTATCCCATTATAGTAAAGAATTCATCGATCGTGTTTTCAGCCGCCATCATTTTGCAGCCATTCTGTCCATTTGTATTGCCTTTCTCTTCCTTGTTTTGGTTGGTTTTTTTATGGATGAACCCTTTTTTCAGTTACCTGCTGCCGCGAGCATTTTTCTTTTTTTTTCCATCCTGCTGGCTGTCTCCGGCGCCTTTTCCTATTTTCTCGAAAGTTGGAGTATCCCTTTCCTGGTACTCCTCTTTTTTTTCCTTAATATTTTATATCACTACGAAATCATCGACCCGACGAATAAAGCTTATGGGTTGAATTATACCAATCGGGCAGATAGGCCTGCGTATACACAGGAGCACCTGCTGGCGATGTGCTCGCCTGAGAAAGTAGCTGCAGATAAATCGCGCATGCTGCGGATCCTGGAAAACTGGAAGAAAAAACAGAAAGAAGAAAAACCCATACTGCTCATCATTAATACCAGTGGTGGTGGCAGCCGGAGCGCTGCTTTTACCATGAACGTGCTTCAGCGACTCGATAAGGAAAATGGAGGCCGGCTGATGGATAAAACCTTTATGATTACGGGCGCATCCGGGGGGATGTTCGGTGCGGCATATTTCCGTGAACTGTCGCGGTTGAAAACATATAAGGACAGCAGCATCCATCCGGATGACCATAAGTATACCGATGCTATTTCGGTAGATCTTCTCAATCCGCTCTTTTCTTCATTCGTGGCACGCGACCTGGCTTCACCGGCACAGAAATTTAAAGTGGGCGATTATGAATACATCAAAGACCGTGGATATGCATTTGAACAAAAACTAAATGCTAATACCGGCGGTGTGCTGGACAGACAACTTCGGGATTTAGAACCCGAAGAAACAGCCGCCCAGATCCCTTTGATGTTATTTAGTTCGGTCATCACCAGAGACAGTCGAACGATGCTGATCAGTACGCAACCCATTAGTTTTCTCATGCGTCCTGTCTTTGACAGCAATCGCATCAAAACCATTGCTCCCGATGCGGTTGACTTCGGCAGTTTTTTTTATAAACAGGATCCCATGAATGTGCGTATGCTGACGGCGCTGCGCATGAATGCAACTTTTCCCTATGTGCTGCCCAATGTGTGGTTACCCTCCGATCCTGTGATCGATGTGATGGATGCCGGTTTCCGGGATAATTTTGGGGAACAGGTCGGAATACGTTTCGTGCACGTATTCCGCGACTGGATCCAACAGAATACACGCGGCGTGCTGCTCATCCAGATTCGCGATCGTAAAACCGGCGGCTGGGAAAATCCTTTTGAATCTACCAATATAACAGAAATAATTACCAAACCCCTGCTGTTGCTTCAGTTTAACTGGTATAAAATGCAGGAATATAACCAGAATGATCTGCTGAGTGTGATGGAGGGTTATATGGGGAATACTTTTTATAAAATGACGTTTCAGTACGAACCCAAATTGGTGAATGATGGAGCCGCGCTAAATTTTCATCTGAGCCGAAAGGAGAAACTGGATATTGCTAATGCTGTGAACAGCCCGCTGAATCAGCAGATTCTGAAAAGTGTGGATGAATTGCTGAATCCGTGAAGAAGGCTTGAGGCGAGAAGCGTGAAGCTTGGGGCTTTCTAATGCGAATCCAATTGAGCGAACTTGTGCTTACATGCTGCCAGAATATTTTTATTTCAATCCCTGACAAATTTTTGCCTCATGCCTCATGCCTCACGCCTCCAGCCTGAAAAGGCCTTATCAATCTAAAACAATGGGGGATGATGCGGATCTCAAACACGGCCTGTGTTTCTGTAGGATCTCCGTCGATATGCAGGGGGGCGAACCCTGGGTTACGGATACTGATTTTATCGGTCTGCAGATAAATGATATTTTTTTTCTCGCGAACATCCGACATATGCAGTGGAAGGTTATTGCCTGCCACATGGTGCAGCACGAAAAAAGGGAGACTGAGTTTACTCATTTTCTTTACGATCACAATGTCCAGGAGGCCATCTGAAAGACTGGCTTTGGGTGCTATCGTAAATTGATTTCCAAACTGATTGCTATTCGCCACGCTGATAAAAAAAGCATCCGTCTTCAATATCCGGTCGTTCAATTGTATTTCGAAGGGATAGGGTTTGGATTTGAAGAATTGCAAAGTGGAAATCCGGATATAGGTTTGCAGGCCCCTTTTTTTCTGCTTAGCAAATTCCTGGGCGACCGCTGCGTCGAATCCGATACCGCAGAGCATGCAGGAGAATTTCTCATTGATATAAAATGCATCGGTCGGATAGGCTTTCCCGTTAAAAATCAAGTCGAGGGCGCGACCGGTTTGTTTGGGAATTTTCGCTGCGAGGGCTAGTCCATTACCTGAGCCCATGGGGATGATGCCAAATTGAACTGGCTCTCCCTGCAAGGCGTTAACTACTGCATTCACTGTGCCGTCGCCACCACAAATCACCACATCCGTAACGGATTCTTTTCTGATGATCTGCTGCAGGTTTTCATACTGCCCGTTTGCCTTTGACGGAATCATGTCGAAATCAATTCCGGCTTCCCTTGTTTTACGGATGATCAAATCTTTTACCTGCGCCTTTTCCCGGGTGCCGGCAATTGGATTGATCAGGTAAATGATTCTGCGGGTCATAACTGCAAGTTCTGCTAAAAGCTGAATTCCGGAAAAGAAATTCCCATTCTTTCTTTACCTATTGATGATAGTTTCCGAACTTGGAGTCCTCAACGAAGATTAAATTTTTCAATAATGATTGCCGAGCCAAAACAACGTTTTCTTGCTCTTGATGTGTTCAGAGGTATGACGATCTGTTTTATGATCATCGTAAATACTTCGGGAAGCAAATTTACTTATTCACCACTTGAACATGCAGCCTGGCATGGGTTTACGCCCACCGATCTGGTATTTCCATCCTTCCTGTTCGCCGTTGGAAATGCCATGAGCTTTGTGATGAAAAAATGGAATAACATAAGCCAGGCACAGGTTTTGGGAAAAATTTTCAAACGCACATTCATTATTTTTCTTTGCGGATTCTTTTTATACTGGTTTCCCTTTTTTGAATACGACTCTTCGCATCATATTGTTTTAGCTCCCTTTTCCCATACCCGGGTTCTTGGGGTATTACAAAGAATTGCTCTGGCATACTGCATCGCTTCCCTGTTGATTTATTATTGCAAGCCGGGTACAGTGATCAGCATTTCCATTTCGATTCTCTTATTGTATTGGGCCTTTATGCTAATGGGTGGTGATGCGCAGGATCCTCTTGCGATGACTGGTAATCTGGGATATAAAATTGACATGTGGTTGCTGGGACCGAATCATTTGTATCATGGGGAGGGTGTGGCTTTTGATCCGGAAGGATTATTATCCACATTGCCCTCTGTGGTAAATGTAACTTTTGGTTATTTGGTGGGGAGGTTCATCCAGGAGAAAGGAAAAAGTTTTGAAGGGCTTACCAAACTCTTGTTGTTGGGCTGCTCCCTGATCGTAATTGGCTATTTCTGGGATCTTTCTTTTCCTATTAACAAAAAATTATGGACCAGCTCATTTGTGGTATATACCGTAGGAATCGACTGCATCATCATTTCGGCCATCATATATATAGTGGATTTCCTGGGCAGGACCCGGTGGGCAGGCTTTTTTACGGTTTTCGGTAAAAATCCACTATTTATATACCTCCTGTCCGAAGTGGGTGTCGTAATCCTATACATGATACAAACACAAAATGGTGTTCCCCTCTATTCATGGCTCTATCAGCATATCTACCGGCATGCAGGACTCTACCTGGGTTCACTACTTTTCGCCATCTCCTGGATGCTATTCTGCTGGCTAATCGGCTTTTACCTGGATAAGAAAAAGATTTATGTGAGAGTCTGAGGAAAATTTGAGAATTTGAAAATTTGGAAATTTGAAAATGGGTCATCCATTTAACAAACAAGTTAAAACGTTAGCAGGCATGGTTTTAGAACTTATATTATCATTCTTTTAATTGAGAATCATTTCCAATTTTTCAAATTTCCAAATTTCCAAATTCTCCTACGTCCGCTTCCTTCATAATACCGGATAAAATGCATACCTTTGCGCGTCCAAAAACAGGATGATAATCCTGTAAAAAGCAAAGGAAAATTATGGAGATCAGGAACATTGCGATTATTGCACACGTCGACCACGGTAAAACTACACTAGTGGATAAGATATTACATGCCACTAAAGTTTTTCGTGACAACCAGGAAACCGGTGAACTGATCATGGACAGCAACGATCTTGAAAAAGAAAGGGGTATCACCATTTTCAGTAAGAATGCATCTGTGATGTACAACGGCGTTAAAATAAATGTGATTGATACACCAGGTCACTCAGACTTCGGAGGCGAAGTGGAAAGGGTTCTTAAGATGGCCGATGGTGTATTATTGCTGGTGGATGCTTTTGAAGGCCCCATGCCTCAAACCCGTTTTGTTTTACAGAAGGCGCTCCACCTGAATCTGAAGCCGATTGTGATCATCAATAAAATTGACAAGCCGAACTGCCGGCCGGATGAAGTACATGAAGCCGTCTTCGAATTGTTTTTCAACCTCGATGCCACTGAAGCACAACTTGATTTCCCGACCTATTACGGCTCCGGGAAAAATGGCTGGTTCAACGACTCACTGACACCTACAACCGATATTATTCCGTTACTGGACGGTATCATAAAACATGTTCCGGCGCCGGTTAAAAATGAAGGACCCCTTCAAATGCAGATTACTTCTCTGGACTATTCATCTTTCCTGGGCAGGATCGCCGTGGGAAAAGTAGCCCGCGGGGCTATAAGAGAAGGTCAGAATATCGCCCTGATGCAGGCCGACGGCACCATTAAGAAATCCAGGGTAAAGGAACTGTACGTTTTTGAATCATTGGGAAAGAAGAAAGCAACAGAAGTACTCTGTGGTGATATTTGTGCAGTTGTAGGTCTTGAAGATTTTAATATCGGGGATACCATAGCAGACCAGGACAATCCAGAAGCCCTGCCGCTGATCAGTGTGGATGAGCCGACAATGAGCATGATGTTTTCTATTAATAACTCTCCGTTCTTCGGCAAAGATGGAAAGTATGTCACTTCACGCCATCTCCGCGACCGCCTGATGAAGGAAACCGAGAAAAATCTTGCGCTGCGGGTGGAAGACACGGGTTCCGCAGATAGTTTTCTAGTATTCGGCCGGGGCATTCTTCACCTGGGAATCCTGATCGAAACCATGAGACGGGAAGGATATGAACTGACGGTGGGTCAGCCACAGGTTATTGTAAAAGAAATTAATGGAAAGAAACACGAACCTTTTGAAATACTCGTGGTGGATGTTCCTGATCAATTTAGTGGTAAAGTAATCGATATGGTTACCCGCCGCAAAGGGGAAATGCATGTGATGGAAACCAAGGGTGATATGCAACACCTTGAATTTGAAATTCCTTCAAGGGGGCTAATCGGCCTTCGCTCCGGAATGCTCACCAATACGGCCGGAGAAGCTGTGATGGCTCACCGGTTTTTAGAATATAAACCCTGGAAAGGACCGATACCCGGCAGAAGTAATGGTGTACTCATTGCCAAAAATCAGGCGGCTACCACAGGATACTCCATTGATAAACTCCAGGACCGGGGCTCATTTTTCGTAGACCCCGGAGAAGAAGTATATGTGGGTCAGATCATCGCGGAGCATATCAAACCGGGAGACCTGATCGTAAACGCCACAGAAGGCAAGCAGTTGACCAATATGCGAGCCAGCGGCAGCGATGATTCTGTACGTATCATTCCAAAAATTCAAATGACGTTGGAAGAATGTATGGAATATATTCAGCAGGACGAATGCATAGAGGTAACGCCCAAAAATATCCGTCTGCGTAAGACGATCCTGGATGAAGACACAAGGAAGAAATTTCAGAAAATGCTGAAGACCGAAGAAGTGAGCTAGCTGCGCAGTGTGGAAGTATGGAGGTGTGGAAGTGTAGTATTTGAAAATTCATTCTGTTTATTAGATATCTACTAAATACATCAGAGCACCAACAGGTGCTCTTTTTTTATGCAACCGCCAACCGTCAACCATTGAGCGTTAGGCTTTAAGCTTTTATTCGTATTTTTGCACCAAAACAGGTTTTATGCAAAGAAAACTTGGCTTCCTGACTTTGTGGGTGGTAGTTGTACTCAGCTTTTTCCCTTCGAAAAATTATGCCCAATGCTCGATCTGCACACGCTCTGTGCAGCAGATGGGAGAAAGACCCGGTAAGGCTTTTAATGCAGGCATTATATACCTCGCGTTTACCCCATTGGCGATTGGCGGCATTCTCGGATACCGCTGGTGGAAACAAAACCGGGAAGACTGAGCCCTTATTTCCTGCCGGACAAATAATCTTCAACAAATGCATATACATTGAAATGACCGGACAGCACTTCCTGCCGGATTTTTTCAAGTAACCCGGGTTTTTCAATGCTCTTCATTTTTTTAGCAAGGATTAAACGATATGCCTTTTCCGCAATTTTAATTTCTTTTTTTTCACTGGTAGTTTGAATGAGTTTTCCAATGGCTGACATCACCTGGTCAATTCCTTTTGACTCCGTGGCAACCGTTTCGATGATCGCCGTTTGCCTGGCTCCGTAATGCAGCGCAGATTCCAGATTTTTGACGTAAAGCGCTGCGCCGGGATGGTCTGCCTTATTCACCACAAAAAAGTCAGCAATTTCTAGCACGCCGGACTTCAGTGCCTGGATCTCGTCTCCCGCTCCAGGCATCAGGACCATCAGGGTTAGGTCTGCAACACCTGCAATTTCCAATTCACTTTGGCCAATGCCAACCGTTTCGATCAGTATATGATCGAAGGGCGCTGCTCTGAGCAGGTCAGTAATCTCGAAAATCCTGGGATTCAATCCGCCGAGTGCGCCTCTTGCAGACAAAGAACGGATGTAAACACCCGGATGATCTGCCCATTGGTTCATCCTGATCCGGTCACCCAAAAACGCGCCGTGATGAAAAGGCGAGGATGGATCTATGCAGAGAATGGCGGTCCGCTTATTGAGTTTAATGAACGCACCCGTCAGTGCATTTACCAGAGTACTTTTGCCCACACCCGGCGGACCGGTTATGCCAATTACAGGTGTTTGGGAAAATGGCAGATTTTTCAGCAGTTCCCCCGTACCCGGCGCCTCGTTTTCTATTAATGAAATGCCGCGGGCCAGCGATTTGATACTGCCCTGCTGAATCTCCAGAAGAATGTTTGGCAACATAGATTTACGGGATGAAATAAGTAATCGCAGTCATTTATAATTTTTTACCTGTATTCCACGGCGTATTTTTGAACCATACATGCCTTCACAAGAAAGATACTCACCTGGTGAATGGGAAAAAGTTCCTTGTCCTTTTTGCGGATCCACTGAATTTTCAATTTACGAAAGATTTGGCAGCGAACTCCAATTCACATACGTATTATGCAGCAATTGCACGTTGGTTTATCAATCGCCCCGGCCAAAATACGACCAGCATTTTATTGATTCCGCGTACGCATCTTATTACCAGTTCAGCGACAATTTAGCACTGGACAATAATACGAGCGTTCAGCATTCATCCGTAAATATGTTTCAGGAAGAAGTCGAGAACCTGCTGAAATACGATCAGAAAAGAACCAATGTGCTGGATATCGGCAGCGCCATGGGCACTTTTTTATTTGCTGCCAAACCATATTATCAATTGGCGATCGGACTGGACGTGTCGGAACAGATGGCGAAGTTTGCTGAAAAAAGTACCGGAGCTACCGTTTACCTTCAGCAGTTTAATCAATTCAATTTTCCTGAGAAGTTTTCACTGATTCATATGAGTCACGTAATCGAACATGTGCCCAATCCCGTGGAGTGGCTGCAACATGCCGCATCAATACTTGAAGAAGACGGCATACTGGTAATCAACGTACCTAATAAATATTCCCTTGCATTCCGGTTCCAGCATGCATTTTATAAAATGGGACTCAAACCACAATTTTCGTCCACCTGGTCAGATCCGTCCAGGGTTCCCGATCATTTGTTTGAACCCAATATAAAAAGTATGCTCATGTTATTGGAAGCAAATGGTTATGATGTGTTGGAATATTTCAGTTACAGTCGTAGGGACCCGGTTTCCAATCACAACCTTTTCTCAAAATTTTATAATCGCTTTCTGCATAAGGGAAGTAATCTTTCATTTATTGTGAGGCCACGGAAAAGATGAAAGTTTTCGACCACAAATATTTGGAAGTTAAGAAGTGATCAGATGACTTTATAATCTTGGTCAGATAACCTTGTAGTTTTTGAAATCGAATAATCTTTTACCGGTCTTTTTTTCTATCCAGTATAATATTTTTTCCTTCGGAGATAATTTCTTTTTCGAAATATCCAGATCAATAAACCAGTTTTTGTCAGCGATTCGTTTTTTCATTACGTTTGGATGTTCCCCGTCAAAATGTTTTAGGGAATCGAACTGGTTAAAGTCGAACAGTTCACCGGAAGCCCTTTCAATATTTGCCGGTTCATCAACGGCATCAGCCCAATAAGAGACCAGCAGATCTTTTAGCTTTTCTTTCATCTTCTTGGGGTTTTTTACCCAACCGTAGTGATATACCGTGGCATCCACCGGTTTCACCCTGATCTTTTCAGATCCTCTTCTGAAACCCTGTGCATCACGGTATGCCTGTATACCGTTGTCATTGCGAATTATACGCACTTCTTTATGATACCATTTCCGGCTGTCGCCTATATAGTCGTATGTACCGTAGAAATGCAAATAGTTAAATAATAAACCTTCAACCCTTTTGTCATCCAAATACAGCTCCGCTGTTTTCCGGATGTTGTTATGATATTTTTCGTGCACGACTTCGTCGGCCTGGATATAAAAGGCCCAATCAGCGTCCGATGAAATATATTGAAATGCCTTGTCCGTTTCCACCGCCAGTATCTGGCCCCCTTTCTTCAGATTGTCGTCCCATACAGAAGGATATATCCTGAGTTTGTCGGAAGGAATCGAGCGGATCAAAGTTTCTGTATCATCCTCACTGTTCCCCACCAGCACGACCATTTCATCAACCACCGGCAACAGGGAACAGATGGATTCAACAACGGGATAGTCGTTTTTTATTGCATTACGTACAATCGTAAATCCTGATATTTTCATATTGTTGAATCCGATTTCCTGGTCGAAGTTGCTTTTTCCCAGACGCAGGCAAGGTACTAATATTGATTACAATGTTATAAATACATGGAGGAATTGTGTATGGGCGGGTTGTGATGTTCAGAATTATTTCCGTTTATATATTTAAATTGCGGTTCGCTTTACACTCATGACCAATTTCATTCCCATTTTTCCGTTAAATGTGGTGCTGTACCCGGGAGAGACACTGAACCTGCATATTTTTGAACCCCGATACAAGGAGCTGGTGAAAGAATGTTTTGAGATTAAAAGGCCTTTTGGAATTCCGGCTGTTATCAACGGACATGTTGCAGAATATGGAACCCTGGTTTCCATCCGGGAGATTGCAAAAGAATATGATAATGGAGAGATGGATATTGTGACGGAGGGAACCATTGTGTTTCGTATCCTGGAGATCATAAAAAAGATTCCTGATAAATTGTATAGCGGGGCTATTGTTAATTATCCGGAAAATACGGAATCCTATCACCGCAAGGAATTGATGCAGGCTGTGATCAAAGCGATTCGGGAGCTACACCGCATTTTAAATATTTCCAAAGACTTCCATAAACCAGATGAGGAACTGAATGCATATGACCTGGCACATCATGCCGGATTGTCGGTCGAAGAAGAGTACGAATTGCTGGGATTATTCAGGGAAGAACAGCGGCAGGAATATTTAAAAAGACATCTCGGGAAGGTATTACCCGTAGTGGCTGAAATGGAAGTATTGAAAGAAAGAATTATGCTGAATGGTCATTTTAAAAATTTATCTTCCTTCCGGTTTGAATAGTCAGTTCAACCCTCCGAATAGAAATACGTATGCCCATTACGCTTTGTTTAGATTTTGGCAATACCCGTTTGAAATGGGCCATATTTTCCGAAGGAAAAATTCGTCATACCGGACTATTCGGCGATGATTTACTGGAAGAACTGCGGGTTTGTCTGGATACCCACCAGCCAGACAGATCCATACTCTCTTCCGTAGTGAATCATCCGGAAAACCTGGAAGAAATCCTGAAAAGCAAAACACGTTTTCATAAACTCGATCACCTGTCGCGTGTGCCAATCACCACCCCGGTTGGCAAACCCGAAACGATCGGGTCTGACCGACTGGCACTCGTCGTTGCCGCTGCGCACTATTTTCAGGACCGGAATAACCTGGTGATCGGACTGGGTTCTGCCGTTACCTATAATTATATCAACCGCTTTCATCAATTCATTGGTGGAAGTATTTCACCAGGCATGGAAATGCGATTTAAATCGCTTCAGGTATTCACCGCCAAACTTCCATTGGTGAAACCCCATTGGAATTTCCCCCTGGCAGGGTATGATACTAAAACCAATATACAGTCGGGTGTTATTTTTGGTATGGCCAAAGAAATTGACGGGGTCATTGAGGCGTATGAAGAAAGATATGAAAACCTTCACGTACTCATGACTGGAGGAGATGCTCAATATTTTAAACCCTTCCTGAAGAAAACAATCACGGAGGATCCCGACCTCATCTTTAAGGGCCTCTACGTTATCAGTGAATACAATTTATCAACGTGAAATCTCTAATGGTTTTCAGAAGATGGTTTGGTTTCTTTTTTCTCTGCGGATTCTTTGCCGCCTGCGAGAATAATATGAAAACGCTTCCAAACTATCGCCAGAAACAAATCAGTGTGGATGAAGGGAAAAAGATTACAGCTTACCTCAGTGAAAACGCCAAGGTAAAAGCCAAGCTGACAGCTCCCCTGATGCGCAGGAGTGAAATGGATTCACCATATGTTGAATTTCCTCATACACTTCACGTGGATTTCTACAATGATTCCCTTACGATAGAAAGTGTCATGAATGCCAATTATGGCAAATGGAAGGAACAGGACGGAAAAGTATATCTGCGTGACAGTGTGGTGGTCATGAATATTCTGAAAGGGGATACCCTCTATTGCAAGGAACTCTGGTGGGACCAGAAAGCTGAGAAGTTTTATACCGACAAACCTGTACAGATTCATAAATCCGGGGGAACCATTCTATATGGCACCGGTCTCACAGCACCACAGGATTTCAGTGGTTATACCATCTACCAGATTACAGGCCCTTTCGCTTTCCCGGGTAATGGAATGCCCAAGAATTAGGTTTAAGGCCTAACGCGTAAGGCTTTACGCATAATGCATAACCCTAAAGCTTAATGCTTAAAGCCAAATCACGAAGTGACTGATGGTTTTATCATCATCTTATGAACGATAGTTGAACGGTGGATGAGCGGTAGCGGACAATCCAATCGATGGGAGGAACTGGTGAAGATCCAAAAAAAAGCCCCGGAATACGCCGGGGCTCTGAATGTGTTTGTACTTAACCTAACCGTTACCAAGTTGGTCATTCAATAGGGTACAAATTGACACTTCATCGGATTTGGTCTTCTCGTGGAATTTGGATTTTAACTGTCCGTGAGTCGGGCCCGGGTAAATGGTAGTGGTCGGTTTCATAGTTAGCCCTTCGTAGGAATTGGATATTGGACCATTTAACCAGGCGTCTATCACTAAGACGTTGTAAACATACAAATCACCTATGCTGTTACAAGCGGGATTGCGCTCGATTCCCTATTTTCAGTTTATACTGATGTTTTTCGTAGAATTACGTTTTGGGCATAAGGCATAAGGCGAAACGCTTAAGGCCAGAAGTCGTAAATTGCAGTAGATCTTCGGTGAAACAAGGAATCTAAGTAATTGATAACAAATGGATAGCGAACTAAAAAGGATTATTGAACTGGAAAACCAGATCCTTGAGTTGAAAGAGGCCAGGGACAAGGAACTGATGAAAGCGCAGATTATAAATAATATCATTGAAAAGGCCAGTGAACAGCAGGGTCTTGATATTAAAAAAATCAACATTCCTTTTTCTACTGATCCATCCCAAACCAAAGAATAGGACCGCCTGACCATACTCCATCAGCCAATTGACGCCTTTTCGGCGTTCAGCCTGGCGTTTGACGTTAAGCTTTGAGCCTTAAGCTTTAAGCTTTAAGCCTTCAGCCTGAAATTCGGGCCTCATTTGCGGGAAGAGCAGCACATCCTGAATGGAAGATTGGCTTGTGAGCAGCATGCATAACCGGTCAATTCCGATCCCAATCCCTGCGGTGGGCGGCATTCCATATTCCAGGGCCCGCAGAAAATCGTTGTCAATAAACATGGCTTCTTCATCGCCCCTTTCCATAAGCCTTACCTGTTCCTCAAAACGTTCCCGCTGATCTATAGGATCATTAAGTTCAGAATAGGCATTCGCAATTTCTTTCCCATTGATAATGAGTTCAAATCTTTCCACCAGCCCTGCTTTTGAACGGTGTTTTTTGGTGAGCGGGCTCATCTCCACCGGATAATCAATAATAAATGTGGGCTGGATGAAGCGATGCTCACTGGTCGCTCCGAATAAAGCATCGATGAGTTTTCCTTTCCCCATATTGTTGTCGACAGGGATATGAAGTTTACGACAGAGTTCCCTCAGCCCATCTTCGTCGAGGGCAGAAACATTGGCTCCGGTGGACTCACTGATTGCCTCGAGTATCCCGATCCGTTTGTATGGTGCCTTGAAACTGATTTCCTGATCGCCGACCTTAACCAATGCGTCTCCGTTTACGGCCAGGGCGGCGGTTTCGAGCATGGATTCCGTAGTGTCCATCATCCAGAAATAATCTTTGTAGGCCACATAAAATTCCAGGATGGTAAATTCAGGGTTGTGGGTTCGGTCCATGCCTTCGTT
>JBGPBW010000079.1:0-18561 GCA_041481385.1 Puia sp. | reverse complement strand
GAATTGAAATTGAAAGGAATTTTCGAGGATGCTGATTCGGATCGTATGGCTTTATATTTTGAATATAAATGGACTGTTAAATCAGGTGAAATTGTCGAGTTTGATGCCGTTGATATTTTTGATTTTGACAATGACAATAAGATTACAGCATTAAAAATTATCTACGATACGGTAATAAGCAGAAATTTAATTGACGAAATGAAAACAACGAAACGCTAGCATAGGTATTAGTTGCCTTTTTAGTTCCCGATGAGAAAAATATTCCTTCTTTTGATCACCACTTATCTATTTGCCTGTAAAGACTTGCACAAGGGCAATGACTACTTATATGATCTGAGTACAGCCAAAGATGCTTTTGACTATCCAAATCTTTCTAATAAAACTGACACGGATATATATGTCTATCAGTTAAAGGACACTTTAAACAGACGGGACTCATTTCTCTACGTCTACTATGGTTCGAATTATCTAAAGCAGTTTAATGAAGAAAACCTGAGCTTAAGACCTTCGGCTTTAGAAACTTTTAGATTCAGCTACACCCCATTTGGTCGTAAACCTATAAACATAACTTTTGATAAAGACAAAATCACTGTTAAATTATGGAAGTCCGGGTCACTTGACAGAATTTATAACTACAGCAAACTCGACAGCTTAGAGTTTATAAAGTTTAGGTTTTTGGAGCGTTATTTTTTTCGTTCGAGAGAATCTTTATCTGATAGGAGCGCTAAATATTGTGATTCCATGTTTCAAAAATATCCGGAATTAAGATCTATAAAGTATTACAAACAACTCATGGATAAATTCACGGATTCTGATTCGCTGAAATTTATATACACGACATTAACGATACCTCTTTCAAAAAACCAATATTCATCAATAATCGACTCACTAAAGAATTCGAATTTTAACAACCTGCCCTGGAGTTTAAGTTCAGTTGATATGGTACCTGATGGCGGAGGTTATACTTTTGAAGCAAATACTAAAACCAAATTCAAGTTTTTTGTGTGCTACTATTTACCAATCGACAGTTTGCCAATGACTAAATTCTGCAGATATTTACTGAAGCTGTCTAGGGTTGACAAAGAAACCAAACTATAGAATAACGTCAGGATTCATCGGCTTGTACATTATCACGGCATTAAAAAACCTATCCTTTGCATTTAGATAGTATAGTATTCATATGAATACCCAACCAATAAAGGGCGGCAAATGACATCAATACATATAGCCACGTCAAAGTAATTGATATACTGTGACTTCCAAAGAATTTTGGCTTAACATTTATGATCTTTTTTGTATTTTTTGTGTTGTAAACAAATAGAAAGTTTAAAAGCAACATCACGCCAAAAACAGTCAACATCAAATAAAAGGGAATCCTGATGCAATAGTAATGTGCTAAGACGGTTCCTATAATGCTGTTCAGAAATATTGATTCATCAAAAGAAATGACAAAAGTAGCAACTGATTTGGGTTCAGGCGACTGTATTATATTTTTTTTAAAAAAGGCAGTGATAATAAAAAATTACCTTCATAAACTCTTATGATATAGCTTGAATGTATATTGTTAGTAAAGTATAAAACTAACTGTAATATCCAGGATTTTAATAACAAATGGTCCGGCGGGCTACCATTGACACTATTTTTTCAGGCTGCTTCTTATAACATAAATTTGAGTGTTGATAGCAAGCGATGTTCACAGTTAAAAAGTACCACCATGTCAAAAGATAATACCAAAACGTTCTTTGCACCACAACTTTTTATTAAGAGCGGAGTAAAGGACATCGACTTCTATGTAAAGGCCTTCGGGGCAGTGGAGCTCAGGCGATTCTCCAATGATGACGGCACCATTCATGTGTCCGAATTGTCTATACAGGGTGCATTATTTCATCTGCACGAAGAAAGACCAGAAAAGGGACAAATTGAGCCAATTGAGAATGGGGGTGTCACTTGTATTATCGGACTTTTCGTTGATGATGTGGACGAAGTGATCAGGAAGGCGGTAATCGCAGGTGCAACGTTGATCAATCAACCCAAAGATTATGAATATGGATATCGGCAGGCAGAAATCAAAGATCCATTTGGTCACCTGTGGTTGATAGAGAAGAAAATCCCATAAAAACAAGTTAAAGAATCAGAATTCGCCAATGACGATAGTTTTAGTTCCGGATAGACAGATAGTCAATTGCCTTCAATAAAGAATTAAATGAACACGATGAAATGACCTGTCCCGGACCCAATCAAAATACCCGTATAAAATGGTCGGTTTACCCCGTTAAAGAACGGTATTTATAAAATAACATTCAGGATGTATTTATCAAACACAATAATCGCGAATTTTACAAAGTCAATTATATCGCTTCTCCACGATAGTTCTTCACTCAATTATTCTCAGATAGTCGAAAGCGATTGATTGCATAGTCAACCGTGTTGCACAGTATTATCGCGGAGAATTCAAACGGTTTAATTCAATCCACCCCTTCGTCTGAATTTTCCAAACCGAGTTAGTCCCCTCCCCGCTTAAATCTTTTCACCAGGTTTGTTTTTATAACAATAAAATTTACAGCTATGAGTAAAGCAACAGTACAACCCGAATCCCCGGCAAAAGGGATTTCAGGAACCCGTTTTTTGAAGAACCTCAGACACCTTCAACATATAGCTTCTGAACATTTTCCAAAAAAAGAACCAGAAGGAGGATTTGAAACCATCATCCCTCTTGAGTCGCTTAGCCAAATTCATAAACCAGAAGTGTTGGAGAAATTAACCTCTGATAAAAACCTGTCTAAACTTTTAAAAGACGTAAAATTTCCGAACATCGGTAATGCATCCGTTGATCCCCTGTTCAGCGGTACATTTTATTTTGTCCGGGTTCAGTTTACCATCCAGAACCAGGGAAATAAAGTAATTTCTGTCAGCAGCGTTGATATGGCCACTGCAGTTCAATATGCAACGCTGGCCGCCTACCCCATATCTGTCTATGCTTCACAATACGGAACAAACAGCCTTTCCGTGAGCGCTTCTGTAATAGATTATGCTGTTACCCTGGCATCTTCCAACTACAACGATACACAACTACAAAGCTGGGTGAATGATGTTGTGAGCAAGAATGCCTTACCGGCGAGCTGTTGTGTGGTTGTACTTAGTCCAAATGGGTTGACGAATACAACCGTGGGATCAAATGTTACCGGCTATCATTCCTTTGCATCCGTTGCATATATTTATTCAAGAGTGTATGCACAGAATATTACGATTGCAGACGAGGTATTTGTGTATGCTCAAACGCTCAGTCATGAAATGGCCGAAACCGCTGTAGATCCATTAGCAAATTCTGTCAACCCGGAAGTATGCGATGCATGCGCTGGCAACTGTTCCAATCTTTACCTTTCTTATTTTGACAATAGCGAACATTTTATTCAAACAACACAAACATTTCCGCCTCCCGGCTTCGCTTATCTGTTTTATATCAACGCGGTTGTATCACCAGCCTTTGTGAATGGAGGAGCCTGCCCGTCATTGGCCAATCGGGACAAAGCATGCAACTATGGTTTCCCCATTATCAGACACATCAAACCCCTTTACCTTCAGCACGAACAAACGGCTGCCTGGTTGATTCAATTGTGGCTGATGATCCACGGTGGTGATCCGGCACCCATTGAAATCAGGGAACTCGGCGGCGGAATCAGACAGCTTTCCACGATCCGTGCGATTTTAGGACTTGCCAAATGTCTGGAAGACGAAAAGACTGACAAAGCAATACAGAGTGCCTTAGGTCCGCTCACCGGTCAAATCGCCAAAAGATTTTCAAAAGAACTATGAGGGCTAGGTATCAAATATGCCAGAGTAATGGTTTTCATAAAACAAATATTTAAATTCTGATGATCAAGAGGCGGGGTAGATTCAATGATCAGTGATTGTAAACACCAGCTCAGGCACTGGGCATTACAAACTCCTCTGAAAAATTCTGCTGTACCATATTCTCCACCTGAAGAAGCATATTATCAGGATCACTTAAGTTAAATGAGATGTTTAGTTCCTCCAATGCCTGTTGGGTTTTACGACCAATCTGACCATCAATATTTCCGATATCCTTACCCAGCCGGATTAGACTGGACTGTATCGCTGCCTGAACCTGATTCAAACCAAAAATATCTACATGCACGCCGATTGAAAGTATGGCACTTGCTGCCGCCGCCGCATAAGGCAGAAAATTGTTTCCTTTCCCATCTGAATAATATTGATAAACCACTTGATGACTGCCACGGCAGTCAAAGTGCCAGGCTTCGGACAGGTTTGCTTTGGGCTGTTTTATGATGGGTAAAAAACCAAATTTTGAAGCCATATCCCAAAATGCAGACAGGTCAATTTTCATAGCGGTCAAATCCAGATCAAAAGCCCGGCCTGCCTCATGAAAACTGCCCCCTGGTGGCGGGCTAAAGGCTTTTTTCTTTTTAGAAAGGTAGTCCTGATGTGATTGCGCTTGCATATCATAACTCCGGAAAAGATCGCTTAAGACAAGTTTTCCTCCGGCTTTTGCGAGTGCAGTAGCAATACTAAATATTGCTTTGTAAGTATCCGGGGTACATTTTGCCATGCGTTCCGGCAGCGGTAACAGATCACCCATGGGGTTTTTATAAATAGAAAGAATGCTTATCGGTATTAGTGGCGTTTTCATTACTTGATACTTTTCGAATACATAAAACTTTTTTTGCTGGAATGAAGATTTAGCATAGGGATATCCATGGCAATAAATACCTGATAGCGAAACGCCGACTGGTCGAGGTTATAAAAAGAATTGGACGAAGCATCACGTTGAATAGTCGGTATCCATTGAATTCCTCCCCCGATGGAAAGCGGCATATTGGGTAATCCAACAATCAGGTTTGCGCCAGGCGCAAAAATGTTCGATAAGCTAACTTTAAATGTTGTGTTCAATTGGCCTGTATCTGTTAGGAACCTATATCCTACTATCGCACCCAGATCTATCAATGAAATAAATCCGGAAATTGACCACGGATTTTTTTTCCTCCAACCGAGACCAAAATTAAACCCAAAACCTACAGGCGCATAAATGGCCACAGTTTTGGTAACATTCAGTACACCGGTGTCAAGCCCTCCAGCTGCATTGGATTTTTGATATGTGGCTTTCTGGGGATTTGCCAAACCATAAGTCAGTCCCACATAAGCATTCAGCGTAATGGTAAATTGCAGGTGTTTTTTTATGGAAGCACTTCCGGCAGGGAGCGCAAATGATTCTATTGCCTGTTTCACTTCCTGCGGATCTTTTGAAAGAACAACATTTGAGGCCAGAGATCCATATTTCAAAAAAGCAGATGTAAATTCCTTTAACTCCTCTGAACTATTAGAATTTTTATTAATGGCTTCCGTTATCAAATTCAAAGTTCCTACAACCGCAGCATTATAATTCCTGACAGAAATATCATGTGCAACCTGCAGGGACAAATCTACATATTGCCAAACCTCTTCAGTTTCTTTAGAAAACCGAAGATTGGAATTGATTACCTGAATCATATATATATTATCCAGGAAAGATTTGAAATTATCAAATACAAGACCATAATCCGAGGTCAGGTCTTGTACAGCATTCTGTTTGTCATTTTTTAGCTGTTGTAGTGACTGATCAAATTGCCGATAAGATTTAATTATCGTAGTCAGATAATTTTGGAAACCGTTTATATTTGAGGGACTTAGATCTTTTATAATCGGACGTTTTGCGATAATAATTCCCGATCCATGATTGGCTTGGGCTATTTGTTCGTAAATCAATCCAAAATAAATCATCTTAGTCAATGAATCTGCAAATAAATTCGACAAACTATCGATGGGCAGATATCCGGTTGTATTGCTTCGGACACTTTGACTCAGAATATCAATCAGCTGGATACTGTTAGTAATATCCGACTGATCGCTGAGGCCACCTAAATATTTGGAAGATGAAATCGTATGGACAATTTCCGGAACATCTTTTCTATGTACAAGACCGTTACCTATTTCTAACGCCGAAAGAAGGTATCGGCCATCATTGGTTGCAAAGAAAGCCTTCATTGCTCCTACCTTTTTTTTGCAACTTCCACACCATTCTTTCTCGCTCTTTGCAGATGAAGCATCACACTTACAATCACTTTCCTTTATATCCGCCAATTTTTGCAGATTCGCCAACAACTCTTTGATATCCTTATCAAAAGCCTCTCTTAATGTATTGAGGTAATTGGAGAACTCCCAGGAGTTGAAGTTGGTGATCAGCACATAGGTATTGGGAAAAAGGATCCTGATTTCCGGATACCGGTTTAAATATTCCTCCAATTTTCTGAAGAATGATTCATTAAGTTCCTGTTTTGTCCTTTCCACCAGGAACGAGGCCAGTCCATCAGCCAATGCGGTTACGTCAAGGCCCCCCAATGCAGACAAAAAACTTTTAGTCCCGGTAAATGACGATACGGATTGGGGAAGACCTCCAACAAGTGGTTCTAAAAACGGATTCCCCTTGTACGCGTTCCGGATATATTGTCTTGACAAAGTATTGTTCACTTTAAATGAGTCGAGATACTTAATCAATATTTCATAGATAAGATCAGTTGCTGTTCCTCCCTTAAAAACATATCCAACTTTTATCTTTATTGCTGGGTTGTTGGGATCAGTCACCTCCGTATTGTCATAAACAATAAGACTCCGCAACGTTATCGCGTCATAGTAAGCGTTCTGGGCTTTGGACAAAATCGGACTCAAAAGCGAAAACAGAATAACTAGATAAATTTGATGGCACTTTTTCATATTTCAATGCAGGTTAAGGAGTGATAGAATTTTTCTGGTATTTAATATGCCATATCCCTCTTTGTCGGATTTCAATCCGGATTTCTCAATATTATCAGTCAAATTATTTGAATTGAGCATCGCAACAATTTCTTCATAGTTTAAGGAGGGTTTTAGTGCGATAAGTAACGCTAAATATCCCGCCAAGAACGCAGCGGCAGAACTGGTGTCCTGATGAAAAGCCTTATTAGCATCAATTGAAGTGGTTAAAATATCCCGACCCGGACCCATGAGAAAGACAAACTCATTAAAATTAGAATGGTCCGAATAAATTGTTCTGTTCTTATTATCATCCAGGAAATAAGCCCCTATGGAAAAACATCCGGTATAACTGGCCGGATAGGCAGGATCTCCTGTCGGTAAATCACCAGCGCTGGCAACAAATATGACATTATTCTCTAATGATGCTTTACTAATCCATCCTTTAAGAATCTTATGATCCCCACAATCAAAACTCATAGATACAATCCTGGCTCCATCAGCGACGGCCTGTTGAATAATGGCTGCAATTTGAATCGGGTTATAAAATTCATCGGTCGCTTTATATAATAGTAATTCACAATCAGGAGCTACTCCATAGACCTGTTTTGCGGTCAATCCATTAGCCCCAATGATTCCAGCACTTTTTGTTCCGTGGTACGGGTCTAAATCTCTTGTATTTGGATCAATTGATTCGTCTGATAGTCGGACATATGATTTGCATATCTTAATTTGACCATTCAGGTCGTTGATATCGTTGTGCACACCGGTATCAATGACTGCCACTTTCACACCCTTACCCCTGGTAAATTTCCATAATCTCCAAACTTCCATATCGACATGACCCCAGCTCACCTTCCATTTTTGCTCATTCTCACGATCATTTCCATCTATATAAGTCACATTATTGGCATTCGCAATAAACTCCGTCTTTTTCCCAATGTATGAATCCAGAAAAGCAACACCGGCAGCAGAAACAAATCTGTTAAATTCATCAAAATGCCACTGATCGTTTTGACTATCCGGCGGTATGTCTCCGGCAATCGTTTTATCATCCAGCTCCACCTCTTCTCCATAGCTCAGTGAGCCTACAAGAAATTCATCCACTAACTTCGGCTGATTTCTCACGTTTAACAGATCCTTTATGACGATATACCTGGACATATCACGCGAAACCTTTTGGATTTGTTGATGTGGGTTTATTCAATCCGGGTGTTTTAGAATCACCACCGGCCGAATTTGAGCTTTCCGGCTTTGTGCCGGCATTCCTTAAATTCATGAACTTATTTAGTAAATCAAACCAGAATGGAGCACCCAGTGAAATCGCTATTGCAGTGAATAAAAACCCGAATAACAAGCGAAAATTAGTTATCGTCCTGATGAAAACATAAACCGACTTTTGAAAAGTATTTTTAACTGTGGGCATTCCCCCTTTTGATTTTGATGCTTTCCAATTCCTGATATCCTCACTGTACCCATAGTCCCCCCAACCAAAACCCATGATACTATCATTTTTGAAAATCTGATCATTGTAAATTTGCCCTATTTGCCTAATGCGTTGCTGTATTTGATCTGACTTTTTAGCATCGGTACCCGAATTGGGCTGTAAAGTATCTTTCTCAATAAGATTTTTGTTTACAAATGCCGATGCATTCTGGATCATGGCATCCCTGGCCACTTTATTACTTGATAAATACTTAACAGATTCTATTGTACTGACATTGAAAATAATTGCAAGCACAAAACCAATAAAAACCAATATTCGGTTGGTTTGTTTTTTATACCACCCTGATACCCGTTCCATAGTATCATCATACCAACTTTCAAGTATCATCTTAAATCGCTGCAGATCACCATTCGCCTGCCCAATATATATTTTCAAAATTTTTACCAGCCCCTGATTGTTATGAACGTGCTTGTCAACATATTCAGAAATATTCTTCATTAACACTGGACTATTACTGTCGGTAGTCTTCAGTTCCCCAAGAATATTAATCATAATATCAGAGAACGTATCGGCATTTAAATATGCGGGCTTTTTATAAAGTAAATTATTTTGTGCCGCCCTTTTGTAGAGGGGATGACTTGTAATATTCGCCGCAAATAACTTTGATTTCTGGTCAAGTTTTACCCGTTTGACCGTTACATCTTTAAAATGTTCACCAGGTAAGCTCTGTTTAACACCCGGCTTGGAAAAAAACTCCGTTCTGATTTTAGAAACCACGTGCCTGTCAAACTTTGTATTTTTGGAAAGGCTCTTATCTACTTTGGAAAGTTTGCTTTTATAACTCAACCACCGGAAAAAATTCACTACTTTATCCCACCAATAGTAGCTGTAGTTTTTCCCGTCTAACATTTGTTCCAGACCTCGTTCAAGCATGCGGCTTCTATAAGCAAAAATCGTTGCGATCAGTTCCTGTATCGCGGTTGCCAGCAGGCTGTAAAGCAAAAAAATAAAAATTAGCCCGATAACGACTTCTAACGTGGTATTGTTAAACATAAATCATCCTTTTCGTTAGCAAATGATTTTATACACCTTTGTCTTTAAATACAGAGACGTTGCATCAATAGCGTACTTAACAGGCCTGTAGAGGAGCAAAATAGGGTTGGCACAAAGAAGTCATCTGACAAAACGGCTTCTTGTTTTGGCTTCAAATCAGAGTTAATCCGGAATAACTTAATTAATCAACTGATGACACCCAATCATAAAAGATAGAATGTTTCATTTCTCCATTTGAGAAATGTTATCTAAGCCAGGCGAATAGAGATAGTAATAATAAGGCTTGGAATAAACCTCGTGGAATTAGCTCGTAAAAGTTAAATACTATTTTATTAATACCAAAAAATATCGCCATTACTTGTAAGAGTCTGATATAAGTGGAATCCAATTAATTATGAGTTTTCGGTGCGTATACTAACAAATAAGCTCCCCAACTAAGTGTTTCTCTGTATGTGACTTGGAGTAAAGAGGGGTTAACCCAAGGTTAGAAAGAATTTCATAAAAACCTATGGTACACCCTGATAAAAAAACGGCATTTGATTATCGTAAAAATGCTAAGTGTTTCTACTTAGCCCATTCGGCCAGGCCCAGCAATTTATCTGGTCTTTGTAATAATTTTATGGCCCTGTTTAAAGAATCTGTTAGATTTGGTAACACGCTTTATTTCCTGTCTGAATTGATTTGACGACCTGTATAATAGTCAGCACCTGGACTATTGCAAATAATTCCACCCTTGTAAGGCAATTCCACATTACTGAATCTTTTAGCCGTCCCGGAATCTCTTCACAAATAATTCTCAGGACATGCCCAAAGACAAAAAAAAGAAAGTTTCTGATAGTAAAAGGAAATCTAACTTATCACTTCTGGTGAGAAAATTATCTGTATTCTATTTATTTATTCTGGTTTTTATACTTGCTGCCCTGTTTTTTTTCTACAAATATGTACCGCAAAACAAAGACGAGCTGAATGAAAGGGGTTTGCGTGTTCTTAATAGCCTCTCAAGGAATTTTCTGAAGAAAAATGATGACTTGACGGAAAATCTAAAAACACTGATTCAGATCGATACCAGCGGGACTCACCGCAATATAGAAAGGGGCACTTCGATTTATTTGCTGAAAAACACTAAACTCAAGATAGAAGAAAAAAGTTCCTTATTACACAGAAGAGTTCATGTCGGTGACTCAAAGATTCAAAAATCAGTTAATGGATGGGAAATAATTTATCCTATAGATCCGGATGATCAACTTGGTAGCCTTCAAGCAAGCATATCCATGGATAATTTTGCACTCCAGGTACTGAATGCCAGAGATGATATGTTTAGTTCTTACATGATCCTGCTGGATAGTTCCACTACTACGATGAATGCTACTGTTATTGAAAAACAACATATACCTTCTGAGAAGAATGCAAGATACCTCGTGGTGGACAGTTCAATTAATCTACTCACTCCGAATGCTGAAAACTCGTCTTCTCACAATTCAAATGCAAAACATGCTTATTATGTCATTTACCAGTTGAATGATCTGACGTCTTCAAAGAAACTAAAAATTGACAGCCTTTCTTCTTTACAGGAGGGAACAGACCTTTCAGGGATCCTCGACATAAACATATCCGGCAAAAAATATAAAATGTTTCTGCGCCATTTTGAATTTAATAACAGCAAGCTTGTCCTCGCCGGACTCTTACCAAAAGAAACGTATGACCAAAACGTGAGTAAAGTTCCCTCCTCATATATAGCAACCTGTCTTATCAGTATACTATTGATCTTCACCGCCCTGCCATTCATCAAAGTGTTTTTTTTAAGCTCTCATGAGATCATTACGGCCAGGGACGTAACGGGCTGTTCATTGTCATTGTTTGGCGGCACTTCGGTCTTACTTCTTATTTTGGTTTATTTGTTTTTGAATTTAATTGTTTCCTTAACTTATGAAAATCGTCTTTCGGATGTCGGCTCCAGAATACGCACTGATTTTGAAAGAGAATTAGACTCTGCCCGCAAACAATTGAGGGTTTATGACCATTTAAAATATGAATTTAGGGATAATATTATAGGGCAGGCTTTAGAATACAGGATAAATAAATCTCCTGTGCAGCCCAACAATAGTTTGAAAGCAAATCCGGTGATTGACTCGGAGGTTGACTCTTTGTTTGCTCCTACTATTTATCGGAATTTTAATAGGGTATTTTGGGTAGATTCCTCAGGTATGACAAGAGCCAAATGGAATCCCTTTGATTTTAAAACCCCGCTTACGAATATAAGTAAATCAGCATATTTCCCGTTATGGCGGGATGGGATGCCAAATGCCAAACCTCTCTGGAAAACTGATTACCAGGCTGTTTACGCCGGGAAATCAGATGCCACTGGTGAATTCCAACTATTTATAGTCCAGCCATCAATAGATACTGGCTTAAGTGCCATCGTCCTCGCGGCTTCTCCACTTTGTAGCATTTACCCGGTGCTTCAACCTGGGTTTGGATTTTGCCTCGTTGACCCCATCGGAAATGTATTGGTCCATTCCGACAGGAGGAGAAATTTGTCAGAAAACATATTAGAAGAAACAGCCGATAACCCACTCATTAGAAATTGCATTGAATATAAAAACAGTGCCATCATAGACAACGTGGAATTATATGGGAAAAACTTTGTATTCAGGGTATTTCCCATTCGGGGTCAGTCACTAAGTCTCCTGGTTTTTTATCAAAAAAATATTCTGGCCACCAACATATTTCGCATTATCACTTTTTCAATCCAGGCCATACTTATCATTTTTATAAGCGTGTTCTTAATTGTTGTCATGTATAATCTAACTGAAACCAAGCCCCCAACACTTCGTTTCGATATTCATAGGACAGAATGGATCAGGCCCTTGTTTAAATACAATTTTTACGAGTATGCTCTTACTGCATATATATGGTTATTGGTAACGGCTTTATTATTTTTCGTTTCTCTTGTTTGGTTGGCAGAAGACTTAAGTCCTTTACTTTATATTTCCCTGCTACTACCCGTTTACAGCATAGGCATGTTATCGGTACAGCGAAATGATGAAAAAACAAATAATACACGGCCCATCATACCGGTATTCCTGGTGGTACTAAATATCATAATCTGGAGACTTATCCATAGTTTCTCCTCGCCGCTTCACGAAAGGCAAAATCTATTCCTTGTATTTCTATTTGAACTGGCTGCCGCCTTCATCATTTGCAAACAATCCAACAAATTTTATAAAAACAGACGATATGAAAAGGTCGGATCAAAGTCAGAAGAAACTAGTGACTGCGACAAAAATGTCAGCCACTACCGGAACTCGGTTTATCTTTTGATTTTACTTATTGCCTTTATCCCTACAATGGGTATCGTCATTTATGCGTTTCAGTCTGAAAAATACCAATTTAAGAAAAGGGCAGAACTGGCAGTAGCAAACTCATTTGAAGCCAGAGATAATTATCTGGTAAATTCGCTCCCTTCCTACAAAAAGTTAATTCAGAAGAGCCTCGAAAAGGATCATTATTTCAATGACCTGAAATACAATCAAAGTTTTTATTTGAGTGGACGTGATAGCCTAAAGGTTTATCGTGACAGCGTTTTACAAAATGACAGCGCCAGGGGTATAATTGATCGACCCTATGTTTCACTGATGGATCAGGACCTTGCATATTTTAACCCCGGTCTCCTGGAGAATTTTTCGATCAAAGACAGTGCATCCGATCAGACATGGCGATTTGCCAAAGACCGTAAGGGCAATATTCGTCTTCATTACACTCTTAATAATAATATCCAGGATAGTTCATGCAAAGCGGTTTATGTTACAAGTTCAATTTTTAGCCCGTTAAATGACTTTTGGCACTTACACTGGCCAATCCAACTGCTTATTATTCTTACTCTGGGGCTGCTTATTTATTTTGCAAAGCAAACGATACGCGCTGCACTCGAAAGATTGTTCTTTTTTGATTATATGAAACTCGCGAATAAATGCACAAACGTAACATTTCTTAATAAATTTTTTACCAGATCTCCTGTTGTTCATTTTGCCAGACCTGCAGTTACCAAACCATTAATTCTGGAAAAAAAGGAATTAGCACTCCTTGACGAGCCCATGAAATATTTCAAGGAAGTGGAATGGATTAACTCGGATGATCAAGAAACCAAAATCATGGCGGCAACTGCATATTTTGCGAATGCCTATGAGAAAATTTGGTCCGATCTCAAATCAGAACAGCGATTTGTACTTTTCGATTTTGCGGAGGATAAATATACAAATTATAAAAAGGCACAAACCATTTTAGAGTTAATCAGCAAAGGCATACTTATTCTTGACGAGAAAAGGATAGCGCTCGATTTTTTTAGCCTGAGCTTTAGAAATTACCTGCTTTCCAAAAAGGGCACTGATGAAATCAACAAGTTGAGGCAGGAATATGCGCTCCCCGGAGTGTGGGAATCAATGCGTATTCCCATATTATCTATCGTGGCGGCTGCATCTATATTTCTGGTATTAACACAAGGCGAGTTTACTGAGAAGATCAGTGGAATTTTGGCATCCGCAGCAGCGTTGATACCCTTGGTGTTCAAATTATTTGAAAAAAAGTCGTAATAACATGAGCATTAAAAGGAGATGTAGATCATTTGCTGAGCCAGGTTCAATCAGTGCCAGATTCAAATATCGAGTTATAATTGCCCTTTCTATACTATTTTTCCAAACCGTTTCTGGTCAACAAAAAATGCAATTTGTACTTGCCGGTAGCACCTCACTTATAATTCACTTTGTAAAGATGTCAGACCTAACTGGACTTTTTAAAATTGAGTCCACTCAATTATGGATACGAATAATCACTTTTTAAGCGATGAAATCGCAAAATTCCTTAGAACTCGAACATAATCGGTGATTCGCGTATTGCGAATAAATTACAGACTTTTTTTCAGGAGAACCTAGCCCGCTCCTAACATGGGGTTTTGGGCAAATGAGGCAGATGGAAGTACTATCAACTTGCAAATACTGGTTGCGGTTCGGGTTGGATATGCAACTTTCAATTTCAAGTCTTAACTTCAATAGCATAATTTCAATCACCAGCGTTTTTGTGCGGCAGGAAGACTAGGCCCCTACATTCCCAGGCCCTGATCGCTAACGGTTACTGTAAAACAACTTTATTCAGACCTAGACTTAACAACGATGGAAGAAAATACAAATTTTAAGAGCGGTTATTCTGAAGTGAACGGGCTTGAAATGTATTATGAAATTTACGGACAAGGAAACCCTCTTGTTCTAATTCACGGTGGCGGCTCTACCATAGAAACTTCTTTCGGAAATATAATTCCGTTGCTTTCAAAAAGCAGGCAAATTATAGCAATGGAATTGCAAGCTCACGGACATACCAACGACAGAGCATCCGATTTGACATTTGAACAGGATGCAGATGACGTTGCTAAACTGTTGGAAAATCTGCAAATAAAAAAAGCATACTTCTTAGGTTTTAGTAATGGCGGACAAACAGCAATAGAACTAGCGCTTAGACATAAAAACCTTGTCGGTAAGATCATTTTAGCTTCCACATTTTACAACAGAACTGCTGCTGTTCCTCAATTTTGGGCCGGGTTTGATTTTGCAACACTTGACAACATGCCTAAAGTTTTACAAGAAGGATATTTGAAAGCCAACAATAACGAAAAAGGGCTTTTAAATATGTTTAACAGAGATGTTCAAAGGATGAAAAACTTCAAAGGCTGGACAGACGAACAAATGAAATCCATTTCTGCGAAAGCATTGGTCATTAACGGCAATAACGATGTTGGCAGTATAGAACACGCTGTTGAAATGCATCGGATACTTCCAAATAGTGAATTAGTCATTTTACCGGGTGGACACGGAACTTATTTAGGCACCATTGAATCATTACCGAACGGCGAATGGACAATGAAATATGTCGCCGATTTAATTATAGAATTTCTTGACAAAACTGAATAAAAATAACTACCGCTAGCGTTGGGTTTTGTGCAAGTTAGCTGCCATACTACAGAAACCACACGGCAACAATGAACAGACAAATTGCAATCGTTACAGGGACAAGCCGGTTAAAAGGGATTGGAAGGGCAATTTGTGTAGAACTGGCGAAAAATGGTATTGATATATTTTTTACTTTTTGGACTGACTACGACAAACAAATGCCCTGGAAAACAGCCGGCAATGAACCAGACTTAATTCAAAAAGAAATAAGAGCGCTGGGTGTCAGATGTGAAAAAATAGAACTCAACTTCTTAGAAGAAGATAGTTTTGGAAAATTATTTAATGAAGTAGAATTAAAACTGGGTTCTCCGACAATTCTTGTAAACAACGCGGCCTATAGCACACCAACAAGCATCGATCATATTACATCCGAAGAACTGGACAAACATTATTTTGTAAATTTGAAAGCACCTGTTTTATTGACAGTTGAGTTTATAAAGAGATTTCAGGGAAACAGAAATGGCAGAATTGTGAACCTGACCTCGGGACAATCCCTAAGTTTTATGAACACCGAAATTGCGTATGCAATCACAAAAAGTGCCATTGAAACGTTGACGCGAACTTTATCACAGGAAATTGCGAAAAAAGGAATAACAATAAATGCAGTAAATCCGGGTCCGACAGACACAGGCTGGCTAACCGAAAAACAAACAGAAATGTTTAAAGACAGATTTCCTATGGGGCGACTTGGGCAACCAGATGATGTGGCTAAATTAATTTCTTTTCTCGTAAGTGAAAAAGCGGAATGGATAACAGGACAGGTTATTCACTCGGAAGGTGGATTTACGAGAGAAAGTTACGGCAGCTGACCGCGGGTTTGGCGATGACGGGGCGTTAGCCATTTAAGTAAATGCAGTTGTAACAGGCGATCATAGTCAGCTACATCCGGTTACAAGTGTATGGAATGTGAATATGCATAAATTCCGTAGATTCGATATTTGGAGGAGGAACTGAGGAGGCTGGAAGATTCGGCGATGAAGTGGCGCCCGATTTGAAACATATAAAAGTGTAAAAAAATTATGGCAATACATGGTTCACGTCGTCGGTTTATAAAGAATGCTGCGCTTGCCTCTGCAGGTTTTTATATTATTCCACGTCATGTTATGGGCAGGGGATTCATCGCACCGAGTGATAAATTAAGTATTGCCAGCATCGGCGTCGGTGGTAAGGGAGCTGACGATATTAAACATTTTTCGGATAGCGGCAAGGCAAATATTGCTTTTCTCTGTGATGTAGACGATGTAAGTGCGGCAGACACAAGAAAAGCCTTTCCTGCTGCGAAATATTATAAGGATTATAGGGAAATGCTTTCCAGGGAATTTAAATCCATTGATGCAGTTTCTGTTTCGACACCGGATCACATGCATGCGGTTGCCGCCATGGCTGCCATGCAGCTTCACAAACATGTTTACGTGCAAAAACCTCTCACACACGATATTTATGAAGCCAGAATGCTTACGGAGGCAGCACATCGGTATAAAGTCGTTACCCAAATGGGAAACCAGGGTGCTTCCGGCGATGGAGTCAGACAGCTGGTGGAATGGTATCGGGCAGGTCTCATCGGTGATGTTGAAACCATATATTGTTATACCGACAGGCCGATCTGGCCTCAGGGAATAATGAGGCCAGCAGCCGCGTCAGTCATTCCTGCTACACTTGACTACGATTTGTGGTTAGGAACCGCACCACAGAAAAATTATTTCGATGGACTTCTGCCCTTTAACTGGAGGGGTTGGTGGGATTACGGTACCGGCGCACTGGGCGATATGGCTTGTCATATTATGGCACCTGCTTTTGCCGTACTCGGACTCGGTTATCCGGTATCTGCTGAATGCAGTGTAGCTTCTAAATACATTGAAAACTGGAATGCGGCCTACACCCCTGAAAGTGGTCCGATATCTTCGCATATTACCCTGGTCTTCCAGGGCAAAAATGGGAAACCGGATGTGGAGCTCCATTGGATGGATGGTGGTATTCAGCCAACGAGACCATATGAACTCGGATCCAACGAACTCATGGGCGATGGTGGCAACGGTGCGATCTTTATCGGAACGAAGGGGAAAATGATGTGTGGCACTTATGGAATAAACCCACAACTTCTTCCGACAAGCAAAACAAAAACTGCGAATATTCCCCAAACCATTCCACGTGTGCCCGGAGGCGATGAAGGTCACTATGTTGCCTGGATCGAAGCCTCAATGATGGGATATGGTAGCGAAAAGGCAAAAAATCTCAGTTCAAATTTTGATATCGCAGGTCCGCTTACTGAATCGGTTTTAATGGGCAACCTGGCGATCCGGAGTACTAATATCCAGAAGAAAAATGGGAATGATATCGAATATCCGGGCAGGCATATTAAACTGCTCTGGGATGGTCCGGCCATGCGGATCACCAATTTCGAAGAGGCAAATCAATTTGTGAAAAGAAACTACAGAGCGGGCTGGAGCCTGGGTATTTAAAAACGGTTGCATGGGTGTCTGCCTGATGATCATTATCATGACTCAATTTCAAACCAGCCCGGACAATTTTCAGCCAAATAAGGATTGTATCTATAACGTGTTGACGGAAAATCACACGCAGATGCAGCAAAAGAAAGATGATAAGAATTTCAAAATGCTGATAAGCGATATTCTGAATCTTCTAAGGAAACTCGAATGTTGAACACAGTTCAAAAATTTTGAACTGGCTGATAAGTTTGTTTTGGTTTATTAGGTACCGGTACAAACTGCCTCGAAAATAAACTGTAAACAGCTCCTTCAATCCTACGGATTGTCACTCTATAGTGACCAAATACTCGTTCTTACCCTGAAATCCCGTAAAGTAGATACTTTAGCAAGTTCGCAAGCCCTGAGAAATGCACAGACCATCATTCCATAAGATTCTTGTCCTGTTACTGTTCCTGAGTTTACAATGGAGCGGACAGGCCCAAACCTCGAAAATGGGTTTTGAACATTTCACGATGGAGCAGGGACTTTCCGCAAATGGCGTTTTTGATATGCTGATCGACAGCAGGGGATTTTTATGGGCGGCTACCGTAAATGGGCTCGACCGGTATGATGGGTACCATTTTACCGTTTTTAAGTTCGACCGGCAGGATACCGCATCTTTAAATCAAAATGGTGTTTTCTCATTGTTTGAAGACAGTGAAGGAAATATTTGGGTTGGCAACGTGGAAGCCGGTATCAATAAGTACAACCGAAATTCGGGATCGTTTGCGAATTACAAACCGCCTCAGCCTGCAAACCGGTATGAACCGGTATT
>JBGPBW010000078.1:0-18640 GCA_041481385.1 Puia sp. | reverse complement strand
TTGGCCATATCATCTACTTTCACAGCAACCAAAATCATATTGGAATCCTGCAAACCCCGGCCAATAACATAACTATGTATGCCATTCGCCAACCGTGCAGAATCATGTGCATCGTAGGAGGTTTTCCATTTTGCATAATTGGACACTTTGTGTTTTGCCACCATCATATCCTGCGGTGTGGTAATGGTAGTTATTTTAGGGGTAACCACGGCTGTGCTGGTGTCAGTCGTGGCGGAGTCGGTGCTTGTTTTCTTTTCACTTTCTCCTCCGGCGCAGGAGACCAGAAAGAATATCATGGAATAAAAAAGTAAGCCGGAAAACCTGGATTGTTTCATTGATTTTGCTTTAAATGATTAAAAATTGAAAGGGCCGGGGAGTGTGTTACAAAAGGTAGGGACGTAAATGTAACTTATATTAAATGATTAGTCGAATTCAAATATATCGAAAAAAAGCGGCATCGGCTATTGATGCCAGCTATGCTCTGAATGAACGATGGCTTGCGAAGAGCGTTTGAGGACCGAAGATTAGCTTTTGACCACTGATGACTGTATTTCAGTCATGATAAATTTTGCCCTGTTTTCAATTGTATCCTTTGGTAAAATAACAAGATCGTAATCATTTGCTTTATACCAATGGTATAGCTGATCGTAAACGGTTACTGCCTGTTCAAATGTTTGGTCCCTTTCGTTATCCTGACAATAGATCTCTTCCCATGGAGGCACAATAAAGACTTTCTTGTTATATCTGTTTGCTTTGAGAATTTCATTAATACGATCATAGATTTTTTCATCACTCTGGAACAACAGCAGTGCACTGTCAACAAATGAACGGTCAAAGAATAATGTTGACGAATGGATAGCATTTGAAATATAATTATCAAAATCCTTTGTGAACATTTCAGTGGAAAAAACTTTTGGTTCAGGCCTTGGAGACAGTCTGTTTAAAAGCCTCTCTTTAATGATTTGACGAGCCGTTTCTTCAATATAATTAAAGCCCTGCGATAATAAACATTGCAGCACACTGGTCTTACCCCCTCCCGGACCGCCGGTAATGATGAAGAAATTATTTTTTACCATATAAATCTGGCTTACGTATTTGGTAGACATAATCCATAATCGTTGTACCTGGATTCTATTTCTGAATTAATATTCCAGTGTTACATAGCTGCTCAAATTCACGGCCATTCTTTTCCATTGGTCCTGACTGGCGATCCTGGCATAACAGTTTTTAGAGAATGGAGTTAATGCGACAGGAAGAATGGTTATCGGGTCTTCCTTTTTGTCCATCCTGCTTTCTATCCATTGAACGGTTACAATAAATTCATCTGTTATTTTGATATGACAGGACTCCAGATCTATTTTATTCCAGCCGGTGGTGTCAGTGACTGTACCCAGGGGTTTGTTTAGAATGCCCACACTTACATAAGCTAATGGTGTTTGGGTCTCTTTGTCTGTAACAAGGCCTTTAAGCGCCAGGTTTTCGGTTGCAGGGGGCTGTGAGAAAGCCTGGGTAGTGAGTGTTCCTATAAAAATTAGCGTAATTAAGGGCTTGAATATCATGATCACCTGTTGGTAACCATAAAGGAACAAAACCAAATGTCAATGAAAATATAAATTTGGGTTTTTTGTTGCTAACGGTTTTCCCGCCTGATCGCATAAATGAATTCATCCAGATATTCCTCATTCTTGTACAGCACTTTTGAAAATTTAGCCTCAAGTGTAAATCCCGCTTTCTCGAGAACTCTTTGGGATGCTTTGTTGGTTCCAAATGGTCTTGCAAAAACCCGGTCGATATCGTAGGTATTAAATGCAAAATCGATCATTTGGATTACCGCACGGGTCATGATACCCCGTCCCCAAAATGGTTCACCCAGCCAATAACCCAGCTCAGCATTCTTTTTATGAATGTCGTCCTGGGGATGGATTCCAATTCCGCCGCCGGCTTCTCCACCAATGTCGATTGCTAAAATATGCATGGGAAAATCCTGGGTTGCCCATTCAATAAATTCTTTTCCGTCGGTTTCAGTATATGGAAATGGAAATTTGTCTGTCAGATTTTTGGCAATATTCCAATTGTTGGCATGGGTCACCAGGTTATGCAGGTCATTTGGCGTCCAGGGCCTGATTGTAAATTCCATAATTGGAGAAGTTTGTTTCAAACGATGCGTTGTTATTTGTGTTTTGGTCACCGGGTATAACGATCTTAACGCTTTTTATTCAGGTGATATCCGAAGTCAAATAGTATCGTTGCAAGTATTGAATTACTGGTTGTGCCAAACAGATTACCTATTCTTGCCATAGCCAGGTTATGCACGTAAGCCAGATCAATAATAATCGGGCTAAATCTCAATGTCAATCCGCCGGTTCCTGAGGTTTCATCCAGACCAAACCTGAATGCAAGATGTCGTTGCCATAAATTTTGTTCGAATCCTATATTGGGTTCAATCGCCGTATTAGAAGTTCCATAGATTTGATTTAACCGATGCCTGATATTACCACCCAAATCCATTAAAGCACCTTTCCATAGTCCAATAGAAATACCCAGCCTGAATTCCTGTGTGCTGTTCAGTCCGTGTGACACTGATGTGTTATCTATTATAGTTTCATGGTCATTGTTAAACAATGCCCTGAACCCTAAAAGGTAACGTTTAGATGGTTGCCAGGAGAACCCAAAACCTCCGGAAGGCAGCCATGTTGTTTGATACCGAATATAATTTTGGGTAATGATATCGGATATCGCATCAAAAATGGATCTTTCATATGAAAGCAGTACACCAAATGAAAATCCCTTACCCAGTGGCATAGCCATTTTTACAAACAGGGCCTGGTTCGAGCCATCGCCTTGCATCGGGACAGCGGTTTTTCCTACGCCCGATGATTTTAAATTAACGGCAACATTAGTTGCAAACTGAGAAAGGGCAATAGCATAAAAAGTTATTCCGTGCTGTATGGGGGGAAGTGTAACGCCAATAGCAGTGAAGCCAAATGTATTATTATTTATATAACGAGTGGTTCCTGCATCTAACAAGGCAGTACTTGAATCTCTCCAGACCAGCGAATAGTTACCCCAGGTTGCACCGTCACCTCCCATACCAATCGATCGGACACCCTTTTTAACTTGTCCCGAAGCAAATTCCCGCAAAGAAAATTCCGGGCTTTGTGAATATCCAATCGATCTAATGAATACAATGCATGAAACAAGGAATGCCTTTTTGATTACAGTATGGTTTCGTTTCATCCTGATGATTGGGTCAAGCTAAATATATCCAAAATTAGAAATTCTGATCTAACGAACCCTGTAAAAACAAATAAACCCCGGAAATTAAAAAGTAATTCGATCTGATGACTAAGATCAAAAAAAAATTCTTTAGCAGGAATTTTAATCTCCCGTCGGTTGTATGGTACTCGTCTCGACCATGAGCATGACTGTTTTTTTGGGAGCTCGTGTTCGATGCATTATCCCCTTTGAAATGGTCATTCCCTGGTTTGGAAATAATTCAATGGTCCTGTCTTCCAGATCAATCAATAACATGCCTTCAAGAACAAAAAAGAACTCATCATCATGGTCATGCTTATGCCAATGATATTCACCCTCAACAATACCCAGTCTGACGACGCTGTCATTAACCTTTGTGAGGGTCTGGTTAAACCATTTGTCTGTACAAGTTGATACGATCTGGTTGACATCGATTTTTTGTAAGTGATCAAACGCAATATCCAACCTGGTAACATAAGTAAATCGGGTGTTCATTTTATTTTATTTTGAATGAGAATGATCAATTAAAAAACTGGGAACCATAAAATACTTTATAAGTCTGAGGCCATTTCGACATCCTGTTGCTTCAACAAGGAAGGATCAATAACGGGGATCAGGAATTTCCCGCCCAGCGTGTAAATCGCAAAAGCAGCCAGAGCACAACATGACATTACACCCGCCATGGGTAATCCGGTTTGATTATGTAATACACTGACGAGGGCAGATGCACTGGCGCCAATGGTCATTTGAATTGCGCCGATCAGGGCGGAAGCATTTCCGGCGTTGTGTCCCAGTGGTGCTAAGGCAAGCGCAGTTGCATTTGGAAAGATGAACCCCTGGCAGGCCAGGAAAATAAAAACGAGGAAAACAGTAATTAATAAATGACTCAATCCGAATACAGTTAAACAGACAAATACGATCCCAATGCAGGATTGGCATCCTGACGCGATCCTGATTACCTGCTCACTGTTATACCGTTTCAATGCAATATTGTTTACCTGGCTGGCACCGATCAATCCTGCTGCGATGAACGCGAATATCCATCCGAATTGTACGCCGCTCACTTTAAAAATTTCCATAAACACATGAGGAGCACCGCCGATATACGCGTAGAGTCCGGCATAAGAAACGGCACCTGTTAATGCATAGGTGATAAAGTGCGGATGTTTTAAAACGGATGCAAAATTTCGCAATATGGGAGCGGGCTTCAAGGAAAAATTGGGATCAGGCTTTTTACTTTCAGACAGAAAAAAATAAGTACCAGCCAGGATGATTAGCACAACAAGGATGAGCATGGTAAAAACATATCGCCAGCCCAATGCTGCAGTTATATAACCACCCACTGTCGGTGCGATGATCGGAGATACAGAAACGACAAGCATCAACATGGAAAATACTTTGGCATTTTCTTTTACGTCGAACAAGTCCCGCACCATGGCCCTGGCAGCCACCATACCCACACAGCCGCCGACTGCCTGGAAAAGTCTGAACAGGATGAGAATATGAACCGATTGAGACAGTGCACAGCCAACAGAAGCTAAAAAGTAGAAACAGAGTCCGGCATAGAGAGGACGCTTTCTGCCAAATCGTTCGAGCAGGGGGCCGTACAATAACTGGCCTACTGATATACCGATAAAAAAACTGGACAGGGATAAAGTTACCTGGGAAACTGTGGTTTCTAAACTTTTTGCTATGGCAGGGAAAGCAGGTAAGTACATATCGATAGAAAGCGGGCCGATGGCTGTAAGCAGCCCCATGATCAGGATGACTTTATAGTTTTTTGTCGATTGTTTATGATCCATGAGATCATAAAGATACTAAGTGATTTTGCCTGCAGACAACGATTATCGATCAATTGGGGTAAGATCCACTATCAGTTATTGAAAACTAATTTTTCGGATTCGTCCATTACCCGTATCTGCAACGTAGATGTTGCCCTGTGCATCACATGCCAGGCCTGTCGGGAAATTAAACAATGCTGTGGCTGCAGGCCCGTCTTCAAAACCAAAACCATAATTTATTCCGGTATCAGAGGGAAAGGAAGTCTCTTTTCCAGCCAAAACGCTGGTCGCTCCCTGGGGAGTAATTTTATAGATGGCAGCTTGTCGCGACACATAAATGTTGCCTGCTGTATCAGTGCAGATTCCGGAAATTGTATTGTATGAGTCCCTGTAGCTATAAAATGCAAGAACGCTTAAGACGCTAATAATGCCGTCAGGAGTGATTTTTTTAACGCATTGACATTCTAAATCACCTGCATAAACATTTCCCTGGGCATCAGTTGCCAAACTACCAATATGACCGAAACGAGCGGCTGTGTCCCGACCAAAAGGATAGTCCAGACTGGGACGAATATTAAGCGGAAATGGAATAATGGTGCTGGGTGAATCTACTATAGGCAGTTTTCCGGCAAATGTGCTGACTATGCCGTCAGGTGAGATTTTCCTGATATCTCCGGGCTCTGCAACGAAAAGATTACCCAGCGCATCGATTGCAAGTGCACCCGGATAATAAAAAGTTGCGATCGAAAGCGGGCCATTCAGGTCTCCTGAGGGCCCAATACCATTTGTAAAATCGGAGACGATGCCATTTCTAATGATTCGAACCTTTCCGCCACTCCCATCAGTAAAATATATATTGTTCTGCGCATCAGTGACGATTCCACTATTCGGCGGGTAACCTGTAGTGCTGGTGCAAGAAATTGTTGAAACGAAGCCCCCTGAAATTTCACGAATACATTCACCGCCATTAGAAACAAAAAGATTGCCTTGTTTATCAAAAAATAACCCCACCGGGTTAACGGTTGCAATCGAATCGGGTCCATCCCCATTTGCATTTGTATTATTTGCGGACCCGGGACCAACCAGTGTTGTCACCATTACAGTGGGTGCATAAACAAAATCGGGCCCGGGTGCAGCCACGCCATTTACTGTAATGGCGCCCGTGCTGGTTATTGGAACGATCACCTGCAGCGTATCTGCCGTGGCTTTTAGAACGATTGCCTTTACGCCATGAATCATCACCGTGTCCTCTGAAGGATTCAGATAAAAATTCGTACCCGTAATGATGATCGTATCTCCATGTTTACCAAATGCTGGAAAAACGCCGGTGACCTGGATTTGTAAAAGTGCAAAAGCAGGCCCGGGTGCTGAAATCCCATTGACGGTTACAACACCTGCAGAACTTCCTTTCGGAACAATAACAAAGAGCGTATCGCTTTTTGCTTTTAGAACCTGGGCAGGAATACCATTGAACTTAACCGTATCCAGGGAGGGATTCAGATTAAAATTGGTGCCGACAATTATAATGGTATCTCCGGGTTTGGCGCTGTGTGGTTGTACACTGGTGATGGTGGTATTAACCTGTCTTTGATTAATATCAGGGTAGCTTTTTTTACAGGAAATATGGGTTAATGCTAATAGAATCAAAAGAAACCCAGACAAAACAATTTTTTGTGCCCTCCTTTTTTTCCGGGTGCCTTGCATTTTAACCAAAACATTGTATGTATTTGGAGTTGGAATTTGGGTTTCCATGATCTGGGGGGTTTACAGGAAGTAAACGGGTTTAGTGGTTTCCGATATTAAAATTACGCTGACTTTAGAGAGCTTTAAAATCGATTATTGATAAGGCAGCAATTATAATTGGTAATTTCTACCAATTTGTCGCGTCAATAACTGCTCCTGTTGCAGGTTTTGCGATTTGAACGATTAATTTTAATTTTCATTAACAGTCGGTGGTGGAATGATCCCGCACATTCTAAGATAGATAACCATTTGTCCGTAATGTTCGTTAGCGTGTGTCAGTGCGTAGAAGGCAAGGTCAAGCTTTGATAATTTTCTTCCTCTGAAATCGATCGGGTCCATGGCATTTTGCGTGGTCAATGTTGCAACGGCTTTGCGTCCCGTTACGAATGAGCTTTTAAGATATTCAATAACGGCTTGTTTGGTTTTTATGGTTTTGGGACCATTCACATCTTCTATGTCTGCGCGGACAGAGTCGCCGTTTATGGCACTCCAGATGAGGATATTGTCTGTGGCCAGGTGCATGATCTGACCGGCATATGTACGCACTTCTTTAAAATCACTGTTTTTAATATTAAGACTTTCGGGCGTAAAATTGAATTTGTTTTCGGGCATTGCTTCAGCGCTTGTCATAATATCACGCTCAATTTTATTGAACTGTCTTTCGATGGCGGGTAATATGGACTGTTGTCCAAAACAAGTAGTTGAGACTGCAAGGCAGAAGACAAAAAGGAATCTCAGTTTCTTATAAAAAACCATATTTTGAAATTTAAAGGTGAATTTATTGTTGTATTACCGAACATACTTCGGCGTAACCGTTTCATATGTCATATATTTCTTTAACAGGAGCCCATTGATATGTATCTTTTGATTCCTCAGTGGCCAAACCGATCAGATGTAATTTTGCCACGGTGTTCGCGTTTGCGTAACTGGGTTTTTTACTTTCAACAGCATCAAGAAAAGCCGAAATGGATTCATGCATACCGGGCCAGTCAGCATAGGGCTGTATGGCGGGAAAATATTTAGTTTCCCATTCCCGATTTGTTTTTGTCCTTAGTTTTAGTTCGCCTGTTAATATATTAATGAGAATATCGCCTTCGTTCCCAATTATTTCTATCTTAATTTCTAAAACATCAGTACTATCAATATTTACTTTAAGTTCCCCCCAAACGCCATCATAATCATAAAAACCGGTGGACTGGCTTTGACGTCTCCCGGGAGTACCATAGCCATCCAGGATCAGAACCCGTTTGGGTGTTGCATCAAGCAGTACATTCAACGCATGGGTATACCAAACGGATAAGCGATTGATATTATTCAGATCCTGATCCGGATCAGGGCCCCAATTGGAATGCAATCGTATACTGGCTGACTGAATATCTCCAATGACCTTTTCCTTAACTAGCCTGGAAGCCTTCGTGACGGCGGGGACGAGGGCAAGTTCCAGATCAGCATGTGTAATTTGGGGTGCAGCAATCAATTTCTTTATAAGATCCGGAATCAATTCCCTGGTATGCGCAATCGGTGGTTCGTAGAATACAGCTTTACCAGAATTCAGCGCAGCAACTATCATCTCAGCATGAAGTGCATCCGGAACAGCGATCATTACGCCATCTATTTTCGGTAATTTTAATAAATCTCTAAAATCACTGAAATCTTGAATCGTATTTCCAAAACTTTCTTTAATCTGCTTTAATGTTGATTCACTTCTTGCTGAAATAGCAACGATCTCTGCTCTGCCATCACGTTTCAGGGCAGGTATGTAAGCGGCTTTGACCCAGGATCCATAACCGATTATTCCTATTCTTATCATCGGTTGATTAATTTTGTTTATTACTCTAATGTAAAATTGCGGAATTCATGGATAGATTTTTTAAAATAAATGGCAGAATCCGATTATTTGGGAAATAAATTAGTTAAATCCTAATGTTCAGCAGCCGGGAATATTGCCGTCAGCTCCTGCAAATACTATTAGTTACCAATATTTAAAGCAACCTTTGTATGGAATAATATGTCATCACAGCTATGAAGGCAATGAAAATAATCCTGATTCCGATATTTTGTTTGATAACCTTTCTTGCTTGTTGTAAAAAGACAGAACTGTCACCTCCCGATATTAGTGGAGGCTGGGTTTGGGTATCTACAAGCAATGACGGGGCACCGGGGCCATTAAATCCTTTGACTCCTTCAAATTCCGGGATGATCCAATCCTTATCCTTCACCGATTCCGACTGGTATTTTAGTAAAAACAGTGTTGTTGTTTCTTCGGGAACTTATACAACATCAATAAGTGCAAATAATCAGGGTAAAACAATAAATCGAATCAGCTTTCATAATGTAAATAGTCAGGCCGATTCCATAACGTACTACAGCATTTCCAAGGATACGCTGATATTTTCGTATGACTATAGTGGCTCGGTTGGTTCTGGTGCTTCAGTATATATTAGAACAACGCTATAAATTACTCTGATCTCAAACTTTTCACCGGATTTGCCAGGGCCGCTTTGACGGCCTGAACACTCACCGTGATTAAGGCGATGAAGGCTGCTGTCAATCCAGCCGATATGAATACCCACCAGCTAATATCTATTCGATAGGCAAAATCCTGCAACCACGTATTCACGGCCCACCAGGCCAGTGGAAAAGCTATGATCGACGCGATTACAACCAATTTTAGAAAATCAAGGGACAAAAGTCCGACGACATTAAACAGGGATGCACCCAATACTTTTCTGATGCCGATCTCTTTGGTTCGCTGAACGGTGGTAAATGCAGCTAAGGCAAACAAGCCCAGGCAGGCCAGTAGAATCGCAGTTGCGGAAAAAAAACTGAACAACTGACTAGTCCGGTTTTCTACTTTATACAGTGCATTATAATCCTCATCAAGAAAATGGTATTCAAATGGGCGATGAGTCACCCGTTCTTTCCAGACCGCCTGTAAAAAATTCAATGAGGCGGTAACATCTTTTCCTGAAATTTTTACAAATAACTGACTGGTGTATTGTGTATCCAGAAAAATCATCAATGGCCCGATGGGTTGATGTAGTGAGGAGAAATGAAAATCTTTAACGACCGCTTTTACTGTTCCCGGAGAACCTTTTTCAATGGTTCTCCCGATGGCTTCTTCCGGTTTCCATCCGATGGCTTTTACTGCCGATTCATTGAGAATAAAAGTATACCGGTAATGTTTATAGTTGTCCGTGGTATCCATCAGGTTCATATCTGCCTTACTGAAATCTGATCCGGCGATGATCTGCATACCCAGGGTTTTTACAAAATCGAGATCAGCCGGAATGCAATTGATCGGCAGGTTTTTTTGTTCGGTGCCTTTGTCTACATGTATACCGTCTCCCCACTGAACCAGGGTCGGATTCTGGTTCGCTCCTGCAACGCCAATTATATTCGGATTTCTGCTCATCGCTTTTTTTATTTCGTCATAATCACGATGCATCTGTTCATCTACGGGCAATACGACGATATGGTCTTTATCGAATCCCAATTTTTTATGTTGGATAAAAGAGAGTTGCTGCAGGATGATGGTAGTGGAGATGATCAGAAATACGGATATCACGAATTGCATTACAATCAGGGATTTTCTCAGTCCGCCTCCTGAAGCAGAAAAGCTAAAGCCCGATTTTAAGATGGCGATCAGTTTTGCTTTCGATAACACAAGAGCCGGATAAGAGCCGGCCAAGATACTAACGATCAGGCCGAGGAAAAATAAAGACATGAGGGGTAGGGGATAAAACAGAACAGATGCCGGCAGTGATTTGTCCGTGAGATGATTAAATACAGGTAAAAGTTCTACACTGGCCAACAAGGCCAGGAGCAAAGCAATAAACGTTACTAAAACTGATTCACCCAAATGCTGAAGGAATAATTCCAGTCGGCCGGCGCCCATCACTTTACGGATACTGATTTCGCCGCTCCTGCCCGCAGATTGTGCCGTGGCGAGGTTGGTGTAGTTCACACAGGCTATGAAAAGTATCAAAATAGCAATCACTCCCAGTATTAGTACATAGGTGATATTTCCGTTCGACTCGAATCCGTCAAGCGAAGAATAAAGATGCACTTTAACCAACGGCTCCAGGTGATAGGTGAGGTAATCATTTCCTTCAATACGCGCTTCCTTTCGCACAGAAGCGGTCTTCATGAAAGCGGTAAGCCGTTCCTGCAGCTGCGGAAGCTGATCGGCATAGTTTAACAACAGATAGGTGATGTCATTGGCCGTCCACCAGTCTTCTGTTTTGGAATCGTCAAGGCTTGTAAATGATGCAATGAAATCGAAATGCATCTGTGAGTTTGCCGGCGCATCCTGAACAATGCCGGTTACCAGATAACGGATGCTGTTGGCAATCAGTAATGTCTTGCCGACGGGGTCGTCGTCTCCAAAATATTTCTTAGCCATAGTTTCCGTGATCACCAACTGATGAGCAGTGTTCAGCGCAGTGGATGGATTTCCTTTTATCAGTTTGAAAGAAAAAATGTCGAAGAAAGAGGAATCGGCATATAAAAAATTTTTCTCATTAAAAACTTTACCCCGGTAGCTGATCACCCGCGGATATTTAAATGTGCGAACAAAAGTTACTACCTGGGGAAAGCCCCGTTTCAATTGCGGTCCGACCTTGGTCCCGGTTTGTGCATATTTTCCGACAGTTCCCCCATTGCTGTATTCCATGGTTACACGGGTTATCCGGTCTGCATTTTTATGGAACCGGTCATAACTCCATTCACTTTCTATATACAAACTAATCAGGATGAAACTGGTGATACCGATAGCCAGACCGATGATATTGACGAAGCTGTATAACTTGTTTTTTTTCAGGTTTCGCCAGGCGATTTTAAAATAGCTTTTGAGCATGGCCGGTGTTTAGAAGAATTTGAAGTGGGATATCCTTATCTGCTGCTAAATTAATGCCTATCTGCAAAAGATTCAGCGTCAAATATCTGTAATTGCTCTATTGCGGATACTGTACGGTTCTGATACAAGGACTGCGCGGTTATGCATGTTTGAAGAACTATTCTGATTTACTGATAAAGAAAAGGACTAATGCAAAATAAGATTTGTCTGACCTTAGCACCAAACGGGGCGGTCGTTGGATTCCGTCCTTATCGTATTTGCACTAAGTATAATCACTTATCTGAGATGAACCTGATGGCAAAATGAGCCAACCCGGAAATGTTTTTTTGAATTGGGTTTAAATGCTTTAAATTCATAAAATCGGTTCCTGCGTTTTTCCCCGCCCCGGGATTTGTTTGTTTTTTTGTTTGATATTTTCTTTATCCATTCCCTGGTAAACGATTTGGTTATTCCTCTGTGCGAGCTTTGAATTCTAAGAAATAAAGCATCGGTCATGTTGGTTATCATCAGCGATCTTCACCTTACGGATAAAACATCCGGCGAAGTTATAGACGATAAAGCGTTTCGGATTTTTCGCAACCGCGTCGGCGATATGGCTTATGATGCCTCCTGGCGTATCCCGGCTGATAAATCTGTTGATAATCCCAGGGACTATCAACCCCTGGGAGAATTAAACATTTTATTGCTGGGTGATATCATCGACATGATCCGTTCAGAAAAGTGGAACGATTTGGATGAAATTGATATGCCCTGGACAGAAACCCGGGGTGACTCTTTTTTCGAAACGCTTAGCGGCATTGTAGATGACGTATTGATTGAAAATAAGATTTCCATTTCCATCCTGAAGGACATGTCAGAACAGGGCATTAAGATACCCCGCACTATGCGTGTGTTGTCTGAAACAGAAAAATTAGAAGTAAAACTTGGATCCATTGCAAGCGAAGAGAAGGCTACGGTGAAAGTGAAAATATATTACATGGTGGGGAACCATGACTGGTTTTTATATATAAATGATCCGCGTATGAATGGCATTCGCAACCGGATCATAGAGGCACTGGGACTGGCGAATGAAAGAGATAAGCCCTTTCCTTATTTCCCGGATGAACACCTGAATCTGCAAAGAATACTGACGGAACACAATGTATATGCGATTCATGGAGATTTATTCGACAATACTAATTTCCAGCCGCCGGCAAGGGATGTTTCTTCAGTAGGTGACGTCGTTGTGTTGAAACTGCTCAATGAGATTCCCAAGCAAATTGAACAACAGTTAAAAAATTTTCCACCGGATCAGATCGGAAAAATCACTGATATCAAAACCTTCGTAAACGAACTGCGGGAAATTGATAACCTGAGGCCTTATAGCCTTGCACCTCATTGGATCGCTCATGTGATCAATAAATACGGGTTAAACGCTTCCCTGGTTAACGACTCAATCAGGGGTGCTCTACACAAGCTCATCAACAATTTTATCAGTAATCCCCTGGTTTCCCGGAATTATTTTACGGTAATCAAAATGGAAGTTGCGGAACTTTTGTTTAAGACCCATTTAACTATAACGGATCTCGCTGCTCTGATTCAGTTTTTAAGTTTGGATAAAGACAGTTTTGAAACGTACCGGGATTATGCGAGAGGCCTGACTACGAAGGACCTCGCGAAAGGTAAATCGTTTTATGTGATGGGTCATACGCATTATCCGGAGCTTGTTCCGATGTCGTCTATTACCAATGGTAGTGAATCTGAAGGTCAGATCTACATCAACACAGGAACCTGGAGAACCCTGCATAAAACCGGAATGTATGATGGGAGTTTTATCAGTTATAAGACGATGACGATGGCCGCTTTTTACAAGGGCAATGAGCGGAGGGGCCATAATTTCGAGTGCTGGACGGGTTTGCTGGACTTATAGTGTGTGTAAAAAAATGCTTGCTTCAATTTTTAAAATGAATGTTATGAATTTCCAAAGAATATCTTCTCCGGTAACATCCATGAAAGCGCAATATGATGTTGTGGTGATCGGATCAGGATATGGTGCTGCCATTGCAGCCTCCCGCCTTTCACGGGCGGGTAAAAAGGTTTGCCTTCTGGAAAAAGGAAAAGAAATCCTGCCCGGCGATTATCCGAGAACGACGGACCAGGCAGTAAAGGAAATGCAATTCAATTTGCCGGATAAACACCTGGGGCCAAAAACAGGCCTGTACGATTTCCATTTGAATAAGGACATCAGTGTATATAAAGGATGCGGTCTTGGTGGGACCTCACTGGTCAACGCCAACGTTTCACTGGTACCCGAAGCCAGGGTGCTGGATAGTGATCAATGGCCTGCTGAGATCCGGAAAGATCCGGATTCTTATTGGAGAAATCTGGAAAGAGCCCGGCATATGTTGCAGCCTGACAAATATCCGGAGGGGCAAAGGGGTTATCCCAAACTCGCGAAATCGGAAGCGATGAAAGCCTCGGCAGCAGGCATGAAAAAAGAATTTTCTTATCTCGATATCAATGTCACGTTTGAAGACCGCAAAAACAATGCGGGGGTAGACCAGTATAAATGCGAGCTCTGCGGCGATTGCATGACGGGTTGTAACTACGGTGCCAAGAATACTACGCTGATGAATTATCTGCCGGATGCAAAAAACCATGGGGCTGAATTATTTACCGGGGTAGCTGTACAATGGCTGAGCAAAGCCAACGGGAAATGGGTGGTGCATTACCTGATTGAAGATGCAGAAAGTGAGAAATTCAATGCACCCGATCTGTTCGTTACGGCGGACATCGTGATCGTAGGTGCCGGCTGTTTGGGAAGCACGGAAATTTTATTGCGTTCCCGGGAGAGAGGATTGGGTGTATCCAATATGCTGGGCAAACATTTCACCGGCAATGGGGATGTGCTGGGCTTTGCATATAACGCCGATGTGCAAGTGAATACCGTTGGCTTTGGACATCACAAACCAGGAGAACTCCAGTCTGTCGGGCCATGTATTACTTCGGTCATCGATCTGCGGAAACAGCCGGTGCTGGAAGATGGCATGGTGATAGAAGATGGAAATGTTCCCGGACCGCTGGCAGGTACGATCACTGAATCTATGTGCGCCATTTCAAAATTATTCGGTCACGAGCCCGTGGGAGGCCTCTATGAAAACATGCACCGGAAAATACGTGAGGTGGAAAGTTCGGTTCGTGGCGCTTATCATGGAGCGATGAACAACACTCAGGCCTTCCTCGTCATGACACATGATGATGGAAAAGGGGTCATGGAGCTGGTTAACGATAAACTCATTATTTCCTGGCAAGGTGTCGGCAAGGAAACCATTTTCCAAAAAGTGGATGCCAATCTTCGTTCGGCATCAAGCGCCATCGGTGGTGAGTATGTGGTGAACCCCACCTGGACAAAAGTTATGAACTATGGACTGATGACGGTTCATCCGCTGGGCGGTTGCGTGATGGGCGATGATGCATCCAAAGGTGTGGTGAATCATAAGGGACAGGTTTTTGATGCTGCCGAAGGAACAGGGATCCACAGCGGACTCTATGTGTGTGATGGATCCGTGATTCCCTTACCCCTGGGCGTGAACCCGCTGATTACCATCTCAGCTCTTGCTGAAAGATGCAGTGAGCTGATGGCCCGGGACTATAGTCTCAACATAAATTATGATTACAAGGATTTTGCAATAACCACAGCAGTATTAAAGCCGGGTGTTCAGTTTACTGAAACCATGAAAGGATATTTCTCTTCCGATGAAAAAACGGATTTTGAAAAAGGAGCGACGAGGGGAAAGGAAGCGAACAGTGCATTTGCCTTTACGCTCACCGTGATCTCGGATGATGTTGTAGCGATCGTTCATGGGAAAGATCACCAGGGTGCCCTGACAGGGATTGTGCAGGCACCGGGTCTTTCTTCAAAACCCATGACCGTTACAGACGGCATTTTTAATTTGTTTGTAAATGCAGATACGGCTGTTCCAACCAAACTGATGAAATATACCATGAACATTCATTCCGAGGAAGGAAAAGATTATTTTTTTTACGGGTATAAGCTTGTACGTGATGATAAGGGTTTCGATCTTTGGAAAGATACCAGCACGCTCTATATAACCATTCATGAAGGCAGGGACGAATCTTCACCAGTATTGGGTAAGGGAATTCTGAACATTGAAATGGCTGATTTTGCCAAACAGATGACTACGATGAAGGTGCTCAATGCCAGTTCCAAACTGGAGGAGCTGAAGGTGATGATGGCATTCGGGAAATATTTTAGCGGTTCTCTTTTCGACATTTATATTAAACCTCATTTCCAAATCCATCTGTAACGTATGACGCAACATGGGGCTTACTCGATGGTTCTTTACATCAGTAAAGGCAAACAGCCGCAACTCACTGCTCTTTTGCAGGAGATCGTTGATAATGATGTGGAGACAAATGGGATTGTTCCCTTTAAGCAAATAACGAGTATCCATTTTGCCCGTTTTATTGTATTGGATAAATCCATTGATGTGCATGGAAAGGAAGTCGGACCGAGACTTGTATTTACGACCAACTACGACATGCCGCTGAATAAGCATGTACAGGAAATGGTGCGCATTGCAGGAGCGGGATTGTGGCGTATTCTTTCGATGTGTCAGAATTTTTCATCTGGCGATTATAATGCGGATATACTGGAGCGGTTCTTACTATCACAGAACATACCATCAGAAACATTTTACGTAGGTGTCGGTTACCGCAGTGTTCAGCAGATCCATAATGAAAACCTGCTGCGTAAGGCCATCAACGAGTTTGCATACAGCCAGCAATTGCATTTAAAAAAAGAACCTGCACTGGCAACAAGGCAGCGGATTATTGATTTTGTCCATTCCCGGCCAGATTTGAGATGGGCTGAAACGCCTGAGCCAGGACCTTCAAAAGGAATGAATTATTCCTACTATGGTACACTCTTTCTGGTCATCGGGTTATTGGTTATTTTTTCTCCGATTGTTATCGCTGTCGCTGTTGTTTGGATGCTCATCATGCTGGTCTTTGAATTGACGGAGAAACAAGCGCCCAATCCGGTCACGAAAGATCAGATCCGAACGCTGATTGCCAGGGAAACCCAGATGGTGCAGGCGCAATTTTCTGCGTTGGGCAATATCAAACCCGGTTGGTTCAGGCTTATCACGATGAGATTCCTGTTACGGTCGACGGACTTCCTGGCGCCCTATATTTTTACCAAGGGCAAGTTATCCGGAATTCCTACTGTTCATTTTGCACGATGGCTGTTGGTAAACGAAGGAAAACAAATGCTTTTTTTGAGTAACTATGATGGGAATTCTGAAAATTATCTGCGCGATTTTATCAATATTGCTGCCAAACAACTGACACTTTTATTTTGTCTCGCACAGGGATATCCAAAAACCTGGTTCATGGTATTTGGTGGTGCAAAAGATGCTGAGAACTTTATGGCGTGGGCGCGGTACAGGCAGGTAATCACCAACGTCTGGTATTCTGCCAATAAAGAAGTGTCAGTCATGAATATTTTTCAAAACAGCAAAATAAGAAATGGGATCTGTGGAACGATGACGGAAACAGAAGCACAACAATGGATTTCAATTCTTTGATAAAATAGTTACATCATGAACGATCAACTTGAATTAAACGATATTCAGGGAATCATTATTCGCGGGTATACCAAATTGCCGGCTGCTCATTTTTTGTTACTTTCTGTAAAGGATACTTCCGCTGCAAAACAGTGGTTGTCGCATATGATAAAAGATATTACGCCGGGTGATTCCGATCCTGAAGAGTCAGCCACCCATATTGCTTTTACTTTCAATGGTCTGAAAGCACTGGGCCTTAATCAGACTGCGCTGGACAGTTTTTCCCTGGAATTTGAAGATGGCATGACGGGCAAGCATAAGCAGTTTTTTTTGGGTGACTTTGCGGAGAGCGCACCTGAAAAATGGACCTGGGGTGGACCCAATACCGAAGATGTTCATATCATCCTGATGCTATATGCTAAAGATTTGGAAGTCCTTGACAGAAACAGAAAAACAATTCTTGAAACTCTGGGGCAATACGGCTTACTTGAAGTGAAGGTTCTTGATACCACGGTCTTATATAAAAAGAAAGAGCATTTTGGTTTTCATGACGGGATTTCCCAGCCAACCGTTAAGGGGTTGAAACGCCCGGATACCAAAGAAAATATCATTGAAGCAGGTGAGTTCATACTGGGGTATAAAAATGAATACGGACAATATACACCCAGGCCCATGGTGCCTGCACAGGCAGACCCCGCTAATCTGTTACCTCCTATTCCGCAAGGTTCGGCGCACGATCTTGGCAGGAACGGAAGTTATATTGTATTCAGGCAATTGGAACAGGATGTTCCCCTGTTCTGGAAATTTATGGCCAGGACCACACAAGATCCAGATGGGAGTCCTGTTGAAAAGGAAATGATCAGGCTGGCTTCAAAAATCGTAGGTCGCTGGCCGAATGGTGCTCCATTGGTTTTGAATCCTGATCATGACGGAGGAAAATCAGAAAGCAACGAAAACAATTTCGATTATCGTCAATCTGATCCGGATGGTCTTAAATGTCCCTTTTCTGCACATATCAGGCGCTCCAATCCCAAAGATTCGTTGGACACGGACCGTGCAACTTCTATCGCCATTGCAAAAAGGCATCGCCTGCTTCGTCGCGGCCGTTCTTATGGAGCTCCGCTGACGGAAAAACTTAATCCGATCGACTGCCTGAAAGATGCTGAAACAAACGTTGAACGCGGCCTCTATTTTATCAGCATCAATGCAGATATTGGCAGGCAGTTTGAATTTGTACAAAATGGATGGATCAACAATGAAAAATTTAGAGGCTTGTACGAAGAACGTGATCCTTTAGTTGCCAACCATCAGAATCCGCAGGATACCAATCATAGCGGTACATTTTGCATACGGCATGATGGCCTCCGAACAAGGATTACCGGCATTCCTGAATTTGTGAAAGTGAAAGGTGGCGCTTATTTTTTTATTCCAGGTAT
>JBGPBW010000077.1:0-18767 GCA_041481385.1 Puia sp. | reverse complement strand
CCGGCCGGTTTGAAATGGCATCCGGGGGCACCCTGTTTCTGGATGAAATCGGAAATATCAGCCTGCAACAACAAGCTAAACTCTTATCCGTATTGCAGAGCCGTCAGGTATCGAGGCTGGGATCCAATTTGCTGATCAACGTGGATATCCGGCTGATCTGTGCGACCAACCTGCCCATCACCGAACTGGCCAACGAAACCAGGTTCCGGAAAGACCTGATTTACCGGATCAATACTGTTGAAATCATGATGCCGCCGCTTCGGAAAAGGCCCGATGATATTCCACCGCTGGCCAGAGAATTTGCCCAAATGTATGCAGGTAAATATCTCAAACGCTCCCTGGAACTCGATAACAAAGCCATTGAAAAACTCCGGTCCTATCATTTCCCTGGTAACGTCCGGGAATTGCAATACAGTATAGAAAGGGCTGTAATCATGTGCGAAGGCGATGAGATCCATGCGGATGATATTATCTTTTCACCTTTGGAATCCCTGAAGGAGCTGGGGGATGCGGATGATAATGATTTCACCCTGAGTACGATCGAAAAAAATACCATCCTGAAAGTCATTGAAAAACATCAGGGCAATATTTCCCGGGCGGCCCGTGAACTGGGACTGACCCGCACTGCCCTGTACCGTCGCCTTAGCAAATACGATATTTAAGGCTTGAAGCTTGAAGCGTGAAGCGTGAAGCCTCTGTTGCCAACCGCCAACTGTCAACCGTCAACCGTCAACTGTCAACTGTCAACCATGTTCAAACAATTCGAACTGCGCATACTTGTCCGCGTTATTTTCCTGTTCGGCGTACTTTGTCTTGCTGCAGTGACGGTGATTCAGGCCCAGTTTATTTACCTCATCATCCTGGTACCCCTCGTTGCCTGGCAGCTGGCTGATTTTTACCGGTTCTTCCGAAAAACGCAGGACGAACTGGAGCAGTTCGTTGAATCCATTCACTACCGGGATTTCTCCAGGCATTTCGATGTCAGCCATGCGCCCGTGGAACTCAAAACCATGCGTAAGGGCTTCAACGACATCAACAGTACGTTTAAAGTAATCAGCCGGGAAAAAGAAACGCAGTACCTCTATCTGCAAAAGATCCTGGAATTGGTGGAAACTGGCATCCTTTCATTTGAAGTGTCCAGCGGGGATGTGGTTTGGATGAATGATTCGCTGAAGAAAATCCTGGGTATCCCCTATCTGAAATCCCTGCATTCTCTCGAAAAAAGAGATGCTTATCTTTTCAAGGAAATTAATCAGTTGCAACCCGGAACAGGGAAAATCATTTCTATTTCCAAAGACAATGGTATTGTAAAAGTGCTGGCTTCAGCCACAGCATTCCAGACCGACAATAAGACCTACAAACTTGCGGCATTTCAAAATGTCAATGAGGCATTGGATGAAACGGAAGCTAAGGCATGGCAAAAACTTCTTAGTGTGATGACCCATGAGATTATGAATTCGGTTGCTCCCATTTCCTCGCTGGCTGATACCATGCTCGACCGGTTACAAAAGGCAACAGAATTTATGCGGGAACAACCGGCAGCGGTAGAAGATCTGGAACTGGGTATCGAAACCATCCGAAGAAGAAGCGAAGGGTTGCTGAAATTTGCTGAAACGTACCGGAACCTCAATAAAATTGTTTCACCAACCGTAAAAAAAGTCTATCTCCGGGATATGTTCGAGAATCTGCATCAGCTCATGCTGCCTACCCTTCAGCAGAAGAATGTTGAACTTGAAATTATTCTCCAGAACCCTGATCTCAGCTACGAGCTTGATGCCACCCTGATCGAACAGGTTCTGATTAATCTACTGGTCAATGCGATAGAAGCGGTAAAGGACAAAACAAAACCGAGGATTCAACTGGCAGCTTTTGCAGCAGGAAACAGCAAGATCAATATCAAAGTGGCAGATAATGGTTGTGGCATTCCGCCTTCGCTTATGGACAGAATTTTTATTCCCTTTTTCAGCACCAGGAAAAACGGGAGTGGCATTGGTCTGAGTCTATGTCAGCAGATCCTGCTCCTGCATAAAGGCAGCATCCAGGTGCAGTCTGTCGAAAATGAAGGATCGGCTTTTACTTTACATTTGTGATTTAAGCTTAACGCCTTTACCGTCAACCGTCAACCGTCAACCATGACCCGCTCATTCAAAATAGGAATAACCGATTGCGGCAAATATGATAACTACCGCCGCTGGATTAAGGCCGAATCCGGTATAGAACCGGTAAAACTGAGTATGCATCTCCAAAATGTCGCAGATGTGGACATCTGCGATGGCATATTGTTCAGTGGCGGAGAAGATCTGCATCCCGTCCTCTTTGGAAAACCGGAATATGTGGAAGCTTTTGGATTAAAGGAAATCATTCCGGAAAGAGACCGCTTTGAATATGAAGTACTGGATAAGGCACTAACGTCAGGAAAACCGGTTTTAGGAATTTGCCGGGGTTTACAGCTAATCAATGTGTTTTTGGGAGGCACCCTGGTGCCGGATATACCCGAAATATTTCAATCCGTCAGTCACGGAAAAAAAAGTGGTTTGGACCGTAGTCATCAAATACAGGTGGAACCCGGGTCCCTGCTTCATCAAATCTGCGGCCAGGAGCAGGGTATCGTCAATTCGGCGCATCACCAGTCTGCCGAACGCCCGGCGGACGCATTAAAAATCACGGCTGTCAGCGAACCCGGAATTGTCGAGGCGATGGAGTGGAAGGATCCATCAGGAAAGTCCTGGCTGTTGATGGTGCAATGGCATCCTGAGCGGATGTCAGACCTGTCTTCCCCGTTTTCAGCATTTGTAAAAAATGCTTTTCTGGATGCAGCAAAAACTGGAAAAGGGGTTTGATGGGGGTTTTACCAATTATCGTCTAGTAGAAAATACCTGGTTTGGGCGGGCCTGAGGATTGAGCTTCGTCTAATCATATCAGTTGAAGAGCCGCCAAACAAATTTTTGATGATATCCCGGGGAAAAATGTAGATAAAATTCGAGGCGGATCAGATATTATTCACTTGATAATCTTATTTTTGTTATGTATCCTGTAAAATACCGCGTTTTTAAAAATCCCATCCATTTAAAGGCCTAATTCGCCCCCTCCGAAATCAGATTCCATATCTGTTGCAAGCCTGTGTGTTCAAATCGTGCCAGGAAGATTTCTGTGTTATACATGAAGTATGATTAATTATTGATTATGAAAAAATTTTACATTCCGATTCTTGCAGTGTATTTTATCCTTGTCTCTGTTGAGACAAAGGCGCAGGTATTTAACTCAATCAGTTCAAATCCGTCAAATTTCACTTTGGATGATGGCAATTTTTGGGTGGGCGGGGTTGCTCCTGGTAATCCCTGTAACAATTGTACTATAAATATATTTGCCAGTGTAACAATGGTGCAAAACGGGTTCAGCTCTGTGCCTGCTTACAATACTTGTTTACCCGTATGTAATTTCTTAAACGACGTAGTATTAAATGGCGGCTCCATAAATTTATTTGGATCTACCATACTGACCATCAATACCTACCTGGAATTGTTTAACACGACCATTACCCTGGGTAATAATCCAGTCTCCCCGGAATATATCAAAATCAATGATCAGGTTGACCTGAACGGCACATCTTCCATAGTGTTGGCGAATAACCTGACCACGTTGGATGCAACGGATGTAGGTGCCAGTACTATCGCCGGGCCGCATGATGACTTTTTTAATCCGGGTGTTAAAAGCCCTGGTCTTTTTGCGATCATCACACCTGACGTCAATGGGTATGATTATACCTGGACCCTGGATCAGGGTGGGCTTGGATCATCAACGAATCAATATCAACCCGCTCCTGGCGTTTTTCATTATATTTTAAACTGCGCTCCTCAAGTAGTTGGATCTCCGAATTCCTGTGGAGACGGATTTATTTTTGGTCCGGCTAAAACCAGTCTTGACCCAACATTCGGAGTAATATTTATTCAATCGACTACCCTACCTGTTGACTTAGTCCAGTTCCTGGCATTAAAAAATGGAGACGGTTCAGTTAAACTGATCTGGGCTACATCCCAGGAAGTCAATGCAGGTTATTTCGATATTGAAAGAAGCGGTGACCAGTCTGCCTGGACGAAAATCGGTTCCGTAAAAGCGGTCGGCAATTCTTCTACAGCGTCTAACTACAGTTATATCGACAGGTTACCTGTTGATGGAACCGGCTATTACAAACTAAAAATGGTTGACCTGGATGGCAAATTCAAATACAGCAAAACCGTTGCCGTCACAGTTGAGACTGACAGCCGGCCACTGGTTATTTATAGCAACCCATTCAGTGACATGATTCGCCTGAAGATAAATGTGTCCAGGGGCCAGAATCTGACCATGACGGTATCTGACATGTTGGGTAAGACCTATATAAACCAGATCTACCACGCACAGTCGGGAGATAATCTGGTTAATCTGCCTTCTTCCATCAGCAGCCATGGTGTGTATATCCTGCGCATATATGGAGAAAGCTATGACCAGACTGTTAAACTGCAGAAGCAATAAAATAAACTGATAATCACGATTCCTGCATGCCACTGTTCCGGAGCAGACCTCCGACGGTGGCATTGCTTTTATATATATAGGCTATGAGTGTTTCTCCCTCAGGACTGATTTTCGACCTCGACGGTACTATGATCAACGATATGGAATTTCATATCCGCGCCTGGACGGAAATCCTGAATGAGGATCTCAAAGCCGGATTAAGTCCGGACCAGGTAAAAAGCCAGATGTATGGCAAAAATTCAGAATTGCTGGTCCGTGTTTTCGGCGAAGGAAGATTTTCAGATGACGAAATGAATTACTGGTCGATCGAAAAAGAAAAAAGATATCAGAAAGCCTATCAGCCTCACGTTCGGCTGATCAGCGGACTCGAAGAGCTGCTCAAAAAAGCTCATGAAAGAAATATTCCCATGGCCATCGGATCTGCAGCCATCCCATTTAATATTGACTTTATTCTGGACCAGCTGGATATCCGCAAATATTTCAGTGCCGTGGTGAGTGCCGATGACGTCGGTGTCAGCAAGCCTCACCCGGAAACATTTCTGAAGGCTGCCCGGCTGATAAATATAAATCCTTCCCAATGTCTCGTATTTGAAGATGCGCCCAAGGGAGTAGAAGCTGCCGGTAAAGCCGGGATACCCTGCGTGGTTCTAACAACCATGCATACACGAAGTGAATTTCCCCGGTCTGATCTTATTGTGGCGCTTATTCAGGATTATACGGATCCTTTTATCCAGACATTATTCTAATCTGTTCTTTTCAGGGAAAATTCTCCCAAATCCGGAATAAAATTATAGGGCAGCCTAATGCAAAACATTCATATTCAGTTATCCGAATATTGGTATGCCGATTGAATACTCATGGCAAACCTACCAACATGATTCAAGATTTATCTATAGCTTTTTTAAGTAAAAAAATAAAAGAATTGGAAAATGCGCTGTTTATGTCAGAGTCCAATGCATTGGTCAGTCTGCCAACGCATATAGTAAACGTATCGGAGGTGGATGAAGAAGGTAATATATGGTTCATTATCCCGAAGCCCACCCAGGTTGTGGAATCTTTTTCAAAAGAAATGCCGGCTAAGCTGGATTTCTTTAAAAAGGGGAAAGATTTTTTTCTGAAGATTTCCGGCTTAGCCAGTATTGCCTGGTCTATTGACGAAATGAAGTGTCCTAAGCTGGCCCTTCAATTCTCCGGTTCATTTGAAAAAAATAATGTGGTAGCTGTTAGAGTGAAAGTGGAGAATTCAGAATATGTTGAAAAGACACCGAAGCCCAGTTCGAATCCTTTGATCCATGTTGGAAACCAGGTATATAACTGGTTGGTGAATCCTCTTTTTAACGCCTGACCCTATATAACCCAGATTAAAAATTGTACCCTTAAGCCCGATGGGTCAGTGATTGATGCGAATAGCAGATCGCTGGCCTTTTTTAATTTACGGTAATGGTTTCACAAACACCCTCATGCCGTACCGGGAAATTGCAGGAATTGGAAATGAAACAGAAATGATGGGCCTTGTCATGCAGTTCATTCACTTTTTCCATCATCCATTCCTCCTTCACCTTTACATGAGGATGCAGGATCACTTCTTTAAATCTTCCGTTTCCATCTTCAGATTCCAGCATAGTGGCTTTTGCTGAGTCAGTATATTCCTGTACGATGACGCCGGCGTCGGAACTGAGATGAAGAAACCAGAGCATATGACAGGAGGAAAGAGAAGCCAGAAACATTTCTTCCGGATTATATTTTGATCTGTCACCGCGAAAAGAAGGATCGGAACTGCAGGCAATTTCCGGTTTGCCCTGCACTGATATCTTATGTGCTCTTTCATAACCACGGTATGATACCGTACCATTTCCCGTATTGCCCGTCCATTGGAGCGTTGTATGGTAATGATGTTCTTTCATTTGGTTGGCAGTAGATGGATGATCCCGCAGTTGGAGGAACGGATGACAGTTGACGGTAAAGGCGTTAGGCGTTATGCTTTAAGCCTTACGCCTTAAGCTTAGAACGTATAATGCCTCCGCCAATCACATCGTCCCCCTCATAAAAAACTGCAGATTGGCCTGGAGTTATACTTTTTACGGGTTCATAAAAATGTACGCGCACCTGGTCACCTTCTGAATAAAGTGAACTCGGGCTGCCTTTATCTTTATACCGTATTTTGGTCAGTGCTTCCATTCCTTCTGGAACCACATCATATTTTTGCAGGTTCAAACCAGAGACCATCATGTTAAGACCCTTCAGATCTTTTTCTTCACCCAATACGACTGTATTGTTTTCCGGATGGATAGCGGTAACGTATACGGGTTTTCCAAAAGTCAGGTCGAGACCCTTGCGCTGGCCAATGGTATAGAATGGATAACCGCGGTGTTTTCCAATGAAATTTCCATTCATGTCAACAAAACTTCCTCCCTCTACTTTCTTTTCCAGTCCGGGCATTTTCTTTTTTAAGAAACCCCGGTAGTCGTTATCGGGTACAAAACAAATTTCGTAGCTCTCGCTTTTCTTAGCCAGCTCAGGATAACCATAGTCTATAGCCATCTGCCTGATCTCCGGTTTGCGGTACTTGCCCAGCGGGAGCAGGGTGCGACTAAGAAGGTCCTGCTGCAGGCCCCACAAAACATAACTCTGATCTTTTTGTTCATCCACTCCTTTGCTAAGGAAAAAACGCCCGTTGTCATGCTGATGGATAAAAGCGTAGTGCCCTGTGGCGATAAAAGCACATTCCAGGGCATCCGCCCTTTTCAGCAGGGCCCGCCATTTGATATGGGTATTGCACATCACACAGGGATTCGGTGTACGGCCTGCCAGATATTCGTCCACAAAATTGTCGATAACAGCTGTGCCGAATTCATCCCGGATATCCAGCACCAGGTGTGGAAATCCATGCTGGACGGCCGCTGTGCGTGCGTCGTTGAAGCTGTCCAGGTTACAGCAGCCGGTTTCTTTTTTGGATGAACCTGCACTTGCATAATCCCAGGTTTTCATGGTAATCCCGATTACTTCATAACCCTGATCCTGTAGCATCAGCGCGCTGATCGTACTGTCAATACCTCCGCTCATAGCTACCAGTACTTTCCCATTTCTGCTCATAACGGCAAAGATACTTATTCCCGGAAAATAGTATTTTATTGGCCCCCCAAATCCTGTAAATTGCTGTATTAACAATTTTAAGTACGCAGCTAAATTTTAAGTTATGATCAAAATGCAAGTCATCGGAAATCTTGGGAAAGATTGCGTCACCAATCTAGTGAATGGAAAAAATGTGATCAATTTCAATGTGGCGCATACGGAGAAGTTCCGCGATGCCAAAGGCGAACAGAAAGAGAAAACGGTGTGGGTGGATTGTGCCTATTGGACCGACAGAACTGCGATTGCTCCTTATCTGAAAAAGGGAACGCAGGTATATGTGGAAGGTACGCCCGATCTGCGCACCTATCAGAAATCAGATGGTACGCAGGGCGTATCCCTGACCCTCCGGGTATTATCAGTACAATTACTTGGAAGCCGCAATAGTGGTGAAGGTGGAAATGACAATTTCAATGCAGGAACTTCCGGTTCTATGTCGGCAGTACCTGCTTCCGGAGAAATGAGTGCTCCTGTGGACGACCTTCCTTTTTAAAGATTCCGTTAAAAAAAATGTCCTGCCTTTGGCGGGACATTTTTTTTATTGTCTAACTTCCTCCCTCATTTAAAAAATGCATTACATGAAACGAGCTTCTTCACGCCGTCACTTTATTCAGCAAATGAGTGGCACAGCGCTCGCATTGGCGGCCGGGAATTCTGCATTGGCATTTGCTGACCAATGGCAAAACCGTGTTGATGGTTATTCAAAAAAAATTTCACCCAATGATAAAATCCGTATCGCCACAATCGGAATGGGCATCATGGGATATAATGATACCAATACCGCACTGGGCGTACCCGGAACAGAACTTGTTGCTGTGGCGGATTTGTATTCGGGCAGGCTGGAGCGGGCTAAGGAATTGTACGGAAAAAATATTCAAACAACAAAAGACTACCGCGAAATCCTGAACAGGAAAGACATTGATGCTGTTATTATCGCCACTGCGGATTTATGGCATGCCCGTATTTCCATCGATGCATTGAAAGCCGGCAAGCCGGTATATTGCGAAAAACCGATGGTGCATGAAATCAGTGAGGGGCTTCATGTGATTGATGCCTGGAGACAAAGTAAAAAGACCATGCAGATCGGCAGCCAGCGCGTAAGCAGCATCGGCGTATTGAAAGCGCGGGAAGCGATTAAAAATGGGGCCATTGGTCAGCTGGCCATGGTAGTTGCCAATTTTGACAGACAGAGTGCACTGGGTGCCTGGGAGTATACCATGCCACCGGATGCTTCCCCCGCTACAGTTGACTGGAAACGGTATATCGCCGGAATGAAAGATGAACCTTATAATCCAAAGAAATTTTTCTGGTGGAGGAACTACAAAGAATTTGGAACGGGCGTAGCGGGGGATCTGTTTGTGCATTTGATATCCGGTATTAATGTGATTACCAATTCGAAAGGCCCGGAGAAAATTTATGCCTCCGGCCAGATTTCATATTGGCAGGACGGTCGTAATGTGCCGGATGTTATGGCGGGTGTTATGCAGTACCCTAAAGCTCCGGAACATCCCGAATTTCAGGTCATGCTGCGCGTTGATTTCATCAGCGGCAATAGTGAATCCGGGGGAACCCAGTTCATCGGATCCGAAGGTGTACTCACACTGGAAGGCGATGGATTTACCATCCGGCATCACAAGATGTCCAAAGCGCCGGGTATCGGTGGATGGGATGCACTGGAAACCTATCCGAAGCAGATGCAGGAAGAACTGATGAAAACCTATAATCAGAAATGGTCCGCTGCGGATCAGAAAGATCAGTCTGAACCGGACACCGTATTCAGGGCTCCGGATAATTTTAATGCTGACCTGGAACATTTCGGACATTTCTTCGACGGGGTGAGAAACGGCACGCCTGTGATTGAAGATCCGATATTCGGATTCCGTGCGGCTGCCCCCTGTCTTGCAGCGAACGACAGTTATTTCGGTAATAAAATCATCCACTGGGATCCGGTCAACATGAAGATCACCCACACACTGTAACATGCATGGAAAAAATCTTTGATTATGATGTGCTCTGGGAATTTACAAAGGAAGTTTTTAAAAGTATTGGATCCAGTGATGAACATGCGAAACTCGCGGCCACCGGTTTATTAAGAGCCGACCTTCGTGGCATCGACTCACATGGTATTGCCCGTTTAACAGGTTACGTAAGACTTTGGGAAGCCAAACGCGCGAATGCGAAGCCCGACATACAAATTGTACATGAAACGCCTTCCACGGGCGTAGTGGACGGTGACAGCGGTCTTGGATTGGTGGTTGCACCATTTGCGATGAATCTGGCCATCAGTAAATCTAAACAGGTTGGCAGCGGATGGATTGCTGTAAGGAATTCAAATCATTTTGGTATTGCAGCCCATCATGCATTACTGGCTTTGGAAGAAGACATGATCGGGATTGTTATGACCAACGCCAGTGCGCTGGTTGCACCCACTTTTTCCATTGAAAGGCTTTTGGGTACCAATCCGATTTGTGTGGCTATACCCGCTGGCCAAGAACCACCTTTTGTTGCCGACCTGGCCACGACTACGGCGGCTAACGGTAAACTGGAGATCCTGCAAAGAAAAAATCAGGAAGCACCCCAGGGCTGGATCCAGGACAAGGACGGACATATTTCCACCAACCCCCATGAGTTGAAAGGCGGCGGGGCGCTGTTGCCGCTGGGTGGTGACCGGGAACATGGCAGTCATAAGGGATATGCACTGGGTGCTATCGTGGATATTTTTTCGGGCGTATTGAGCGGTGCCAACTATGGTCCGTGGGTACCGCCTTTTCCCGCTTATATACCCATCCCGGAAAATATGCCGGGAAAGGGCATCGGTCATTTTTTTGGCGCCATGCGGATTGATGCATTCCGGAAGGCCGATGCATTTAAGAAAGATATGGATCAATGGCTGAGACGTTTCAGACAGGCGAAACCGGCCAGTGGATTTGACCAGGTGCTGGTGCCCGGCGATCCGGAAAGAATTATGGAAATCGAACGAAAAGAAAAGGGTATTCCCCTCATGCATGCAGTGGTTGAAGACCTGGAATATCTCGCTGAAAAGTTCAAAATTCAGCCTCCGGGACTATAGCTATAATTTGCGAGAAACGCAATAATCTCCGCTTGAACTAAGTTATTACACTTAGAAATCCAATATAGGAATGACATTCCTAAAATGGGAAAAATCCTGAGATAACCCCCGGGATAATTCCTTCAAAATCAAGGTGTTCTCAATTGGTACGCCGATTGAACCCCTAGGGTGTGTCAAAAACCGAGTCTATGAAAAATGTTTACATAACTACTGTACCTGCTTACAGTAAGACGATAAAGGAGACCTCCGCTAGTGCGTCAGCAACTCCAAAGGCTAGGGCCTCACGTATGCTTGTAAGCATGGCTGTTATTCTTAGCATTTTCTTAATGACCAGCGGAATTGAGGTTAATGCACAGAATTGCCCCTCGTCTGGAACAACTATTTTAAACGCCAACGAAAACACATACTATCCGGGTACGCAGGCAGTCGTTGCTACCGGTGCTACATCCATTACATTGGGACCGATTGGTGCGGGAGCAAATTTCGGAAACACACCTATCGCAACAGGAGATATCGTATTGATAATTCAAATGCAGGGAGCGCAGCTATTTGTTCCGGCCACTAAAAATCTTGTTACATACGGTGGGAATGCAAATGTGGGCAGTGGAATGATTGCAGCCAATCTTATTGCAGGTTATATGGAATTTGCTGTAGCCACCAATGCTGTTCCTGTTGGTGGTGGGACTTTAAATATTTCAGCCGGCCTTACTTATAATTACGCTTACGCTGCGTATGGTGCTACTGGCCAGTATACCTACCAAGTAATTCGTGTACCACAACATTTTAATATACAACTTGGCGCGACCATAACAACACCTCAATGGAATGGTTCTACAGGTGGGGTAACCGTAATAAGTGCAGTAAATCAGCTAGACTTCAGTGGTCAGACCGTAAATGCTTCGGGAGCTGGCTTTCGCGGCGGTGGTGGTCGCGCGCTTAGCGGGGCAGCCGGTACAAACAAAACTGACTATTATAGTCTTTCAACTATAAATGCTCACGCAAGTAAAGCTGAAGGAGTAGCCGGGACACCCCGCTTTATTACAGTTAATAATGCGCTTGTTGACAATGGTGCTGCAAATGAAGGCTATCCAAGCGGTAGTTACGCTCGTGGCGGCGCAGGTAACGCAGGTGGTGGTGCATCTGATAGTCGTCCGGCAAATAATGATGAAAATGCAGGTGGTGGCGGTGGCGGAAACGGAGGTATGGGAGGTCTGGGAGGTAATGGATGGTTTTCGTTTGGTTTAAGTGGGGGCCATGGTGGTACACCATTACAAACCTATGGTGCTTCACCGATTTATCCTGTAACAACTTATTATAGTCCCAGCAGACTGATCATGGGTGGTGGCGGAGGAGCCGGTACCACTAATGATGCAACGGGTATACCAGGTGGTGGAGCTGCGAGTGGTGGAGCAACAGGAGGCGGAATGGTTATCATTAATTCAACAATAATTATAGGTACTGGAAATGTCGTCGCGAATGGAAATACAGCTAACAGTACGATCACAATAGATGGTTCAGGTGGTGGCGGCGCCGGTGGAAGTATTTTGATTTTTGCCAATAGCGGTAATGCCGGAATTACAGCTACCGCCAATGGCGGAAATGGAGGAAGTAATAATCCGTTAAGTTTGGGTGCGACCCAGCACGGGCCCGGTGGTGGGGGTGGAGGAGGAGTGATCTATTCCAATAATGCCCTTAATGTGGCTTCTACGGTTACACAAGGAAGTACAGGGATCAGTACCGGTACAACAGGTACAAATAGTTTTGGTGCTGCGGACGGATTTCCAGGAGTCCTCACCCAGACATTCCCTTTTTCGCAGCTTCCTCCCAAAATGCAGATCTGTCAGATCAGTGTGCTTCCGGTCACACTGCTCAATTTCACAGCAAGTTATATTGCTGACAATAATGTGAAAGTATCATGGTCAACTACAAATGAGCTCAACGTGGATTATTTTGAAGTGGAAAGGAGTACGGATGCGTCAGGTTTTGTTGGAGTTGAACGGGTGAATGCCGATCAATCACTGAATTCAATTCACAGTTATAATGTAAATGATCAGCTCTTTAATATAAACAGCAATATCGTTTATTATCGTTTGCGTATCGTGGACCAAAACGGTAAGTTCTCTTATAGTAAAACCATTGCGATCAAGCTGGAGCAACCGGAAAATGTTCTTTCTGTATTTCCGAACCCTTTAAACGATTATACTACACTGAGTATTTTCGCTACAAAACCTGCGACGGGCATGTTACGCCTCATTGACAATTCGGGGAAACCTCTGCTGATCAAATCTTTCAACGTTTCCAACGGAAGCAACAGCATACTGGTCGATCAGCTGGGCAATTTACCGAGGGGAATTTATGTGATCCAGGTGATGCTGAATAATAAACTGTATAACCAGAAGATTGTAAAAAAATAATCCCACAAGAATATTCAACGCCACCCGGTTTTAAAAACTGCGGTGGCGTTTTCGTTTGTATATTTGCGGTCGCAAAAAAGGATCGCATGAAAGTTATGAAATTCGGGGGTACGTCGGTGGGTAAACCGGAACGAATGCATGAAGTGGCAAAACTGATTGCCGCCGACCCGGAAAAGAAGATCGTCGTTTTAAGCGCACTGAGCGGTACGACCAATGCACTGGTTGAAATCGGTCAGTCAGCAGCCCGTTTCGAAAGGGAAAAGGCAAGTGATCAAATCAACAAACTCAATGTCCACTATCACGATTTCATCGAAAAACTGCTCGATACAGAAAAAGCCCGCGAACAGGCTTTTTCGATCATACGTGAGCATTTTGAATTCCTGAGCATCATTCTGCGAATTTCATTCAGTGAGGCCCTGAATAAGGATATCCTGGCGCAGGGTGAGCTGTTGTCCACCAAATTGTTCAGTGTTTATCTGGAAGAAAAAGGTGTCTCCCATGTGTTATTGCCGGCCCTGGAGTTCATGCGAATAGACACAGAAGATGAGCCCCAGCTTGACCTGATTCGCAGCCGGCTCAGTGAATTGCTGTTAAAATATCCGGATCAGAAACTTTTTATCACCCAGGGATATATTTGCCGGAATGCAAAAGGAGAAGTGGACAATCTGAAAAGGGGAGGAAGCGATTATACGGCGTCACTGGTAGCAGCGGCGGTCCAGGCTTCGGTTTGTGAGATATGGACTGATATCGACGGAATGCACAATAACGATCCCCGGATTGTAAAGAAAACCGTTCCCGTAGAACAGTTAAGCTTTGATGAAGCAGCCGAACTCGCTTATTTCGGTGCGAAAATTTTGCATCCCACCTGCATCTGGCCAACACAACAACAAAATGTACCGGTAAAACTGCTCAACACCATGGCACCCGGGGCACCGGGTACCGTAATTCAAAAAACCACAAACAGAAAAGGGGTCAAAGCCATTGCAGCCAAAGATGGTATCATAGCCATCAATATCAAGAGCAGCCGAATGTTATTAGCCTATGGGTTCCTCCGTAAAATTTTTGAAGTGTTCGAGAAATATAAAACACCCATCGATATGATTACCACTTCAGAAGTGGCGGTTTCGGTTACCATCGATAATGGCAGTCAGCTTAACCAGATCCTGCGGGAGCTGGAGCCATTTGGTACGACGGAGGTGGAAACGGATCAGACCATCGTATCCATTGTAGGCAATGAAATTGTCGAAACAAAAGATGTGTTGAATAAATTATTTGAGGGGCTTTCCAATATTCCTGTCCGTATGGTCAGTTATGGAGGAAGCAAACATAATGTATCCGTCCTGATTCCCTCATCTTTCAGGAACCAGACCCTGCAGAACCTGAATGTAAAATTATTCGGGCTGGAATAAGGGTTGACGGTTGGCGGTTGACGGCCTTTGACCACCGAATCCCACCTTGGGCGAGAGTAGGTAGTTGACGGATGATCGTTGATCGTGTATCGTCGATCGATACAAGGTACACGATAGACGAAATAGGTTGGCGTTAAGCCTTACGCTTTAAGCCTTATGCCTTACGCCTTAAGCGTTAAGCGCACTATTGGAATAACATTTCCCCAAGAACATGGTCCCGTTTATAGATATCTTTTCGGAAGTTTAATTTTCCCTGCAGATCAACCCAGGCAGTCAGGTAACCGATAAATACGGGAACCGGATTTTTCAAACTGACATATTTTTCCTTGCCGGCGTGCATAGCCTGGTTTATTTTTTCAACTGTCCACTGGGGATCGTCCTTCAATAAATAAACAGCCAGTTTTTTAGGGTCCGCTAACCGGATGCAACCATGACTGAATGCGCGTACAGGAGCGCCGAACAGGCTCTTTGCCGGAGAATCGTGCAGATAAATATTATAGGAATTGGGAAACAAAAACTTAACCAGCCCCAGCGCGTTTGAAGGCCCGGGTTTCTGACGAATGGAATTCCCGTTCCATTCCATACCCTGCTTTCTCAGATAATCCGGATTTTTTTTGATTGCCGGAAGGATTTCCTTTTTCATGATGGACGGCGGCACATTCCAATAGGGGCTGAATACAACATATTTGATATCCCCGTTAAATACAACGGTTTGATGTACTTCCTTGCCCACCACTACATTCATGGAGAACGTGAGTGTATCCTGATCGTAGGCCGACAGGGTAAAGGATGGAATATTTATAGTTAAAAAATGCTGACCCCGTACAATCGGAAGCCATCTTGTCCTTTCCATATTAATGATCAGGGTCCGGATAATTGTTGATAAAGGCAAATTGATTTCCTGGAAAAATGCTGAATTGGCTATACCGTCCTGCGCCATGCCATGCCGCTTCTGGAAAGATTTTACTGCGGTTTCCAGCTGTTCGTCGAAGCGCGGACTACCGGAGTCATCATTCAGGTCTCCTAAGATGTACAAACGGTGTCTGAGTTTCCGGATGATTTCCGAGGAGTCCTGCAATTTCAGCGAATGGCCTCCCATTTTCAGCATTTCCCAGTCTCTGGTACTGTCTATCTGTCTGTATTTTCGAAGTTGAATTTTTAACAGGTTATATTGACGTATACTGTAATTGTCGGGAAACAAGTTAGCAGAACTTTCCTTCAGGAGCGAGTCCATCATATAAGGAACATTCAATTTCTTCCTGGGAAGAAACCAGGACAATTTATCGGTGTTTTCCTTGGGCATTCCGCTCCAGACTTTTTCAGCATAAAAGAAATATTCTGCAGACAGGAGAATCTCCAGATCCGGATCAGTGCCTTTTGTTATTGGCCGATTTTCAAACAGGCTGTCAAGCATTTCTTTATAGGGCACGGTCGCCGTTACGCCTTCCAGCGTTAGATTATTTAAATGATTGTACAGATTATTGGCCTGCTCAGATAATTCATCACCTTCATACCAGGCATAAAGAAATTGACGGTACCCGTAAAAACGAAACACTTCATCAGCATAATTGCTGAGCTTCGGATATCTGTTGAAAAAGGATTTCAACTGGCTTGAGTCGGTCCTGATCTCCCGCTGGTTATTGAAATACCCGCGGATACTATTTTCCTTTTTACTTATTGAATCAATTTCCTTTTTACTTGTTGAGTCAACGGAAATTGTTTTCTTTTTTTCCGGCTGGCGATTACAGCCGGTAAGAACTAGGAAAATAGAGATCAGACATCCGGAAGAAATGAGGCATTTTGGGAATTGAATCATATTTCGCCGTATATATCCTGACCAATGAATAACCTCAATATGGAGATGGCTGTGTAAAGAAAAAATCCCTCCCGCCAGGGCGGGAAGGATTTCAATATGATTGCTTGTCCGGATTGCGTTTTAATAGTCTCTCTCGAAGCCTCCGCCGCCGCTGTTGCCGCGGTTAAAACCACCCTTTTTGTATCCTCCACCTCCTCCGCTTCCGCCACCGAAACTTCTTTTCTTGAACCCGCCACCACCGCTGCCCTGTTGTTTGGGCTGCGATTCGTTGACAATAATTTTTCGGCCCATGACTTCAGAGTCATACAATGCCGTAATGGCTGCCTGGGCCTCCGCGTCGTTTTCCATTTCAACAAAGCCAAAGCCTTTACTGCGACCCGAAACTTTGTCTTTTACAATTTTTGCGGAACCCACGACTCCGTGCTGTTCAAAAAGGTTTCTAAGATCCTCATCGGTCATCTGCCAGGAGAGGTTTCCTACATAAATGTTCATTGTGCTAAAATTAAAAAATGATTAAAACAACTCTGCCTTTCGTAGCTACAATGAACTAAGTACTATCAAGAAGAAATGGCACCAGCGCAGCTTATAACTAGAATAAGAGCAGTTGTAAAGATAAGAATTTTTATAAATCCCTAAAATTTTGTGCTGCCCGCTATAACGGCACCCGGGGGTCTGGTAGCAGATAAAAAAAACCCCTCCGCTTTGAATGCGGAGGGGTTTACAAATATTAAAACGGGATTACTCCGCGCTTACCTCAAATTCAACTTCGGTTTCATTGCCATGGCCAAAATCCACCTTTGCCTTATACATACCCAGTTCCTTCACTTCAGAAAGAATATGGATGCGGCGGCGGTCGATTTCGTAGCCCTTCTGATCGCGGATGGCACGGGCCAGCTGTACAGAAGTTACACTGCCAAAAATCTTACCGCTCGTTCCGGTTTTAGCACCGATTTTCAAAGGGGAAGCTTTCAACACTTCAATAACCTTATTCACTTCGGCCAGCAGTTTGTCTTCTTTCTTTTTCTGCTGCTTGATTTTCTCGTCCAGCTGTTTCAGGTTGGACGGACTGGCTTCGATCGCCTTTTTTTGAGGAATCAGGAAATTACGGGCGTAACCGTTTTTTACGCTCACTTTTTCGTGTGCAGCGCCCAGGTTATCCACGTCCTGAATCAAAATGATTTCCATTATTGCTTATTTGGTCCCGTCCCGTACGTACGGGAGGATTATTACTTAAATAAATCTGTTACGTAAGGCAGGATGGCCATTTGCCGGGCTTTCTTGATCGCATCGGCAACCTTACGCTGGTATTTCAGCGAGTTGCCCGTGATACGGCGAGGAAGCATTTTGCCCTGTTCGTTCAGAAATTTTTTCAGGAATTCACCGTCCTTATAATCCACGTAACGGATATGGTACTTCTTGAGACGGCAGAATTTCTTGGCCCTTTGCTGGGTCTTGATCGCGGTCAGGTATTTGATCTCGTTGGTCTTTGCCATGGTTATGCCTCCGCTTTTTCGATTCCTGCGTAATGTTGTACACCACTTCTCTTTCTGGCGTTGTACTCGACGGCGTATTTATCGAGTTTGGTAGCCATGAAACGTAACACGGTTTCATCGCGGCGAATCTGAATAATCAGATTATCATTGAAGTCGGATGGCGCACTATATTCCATTACCCAGTATAAACCAGTGGTTTTTTTCTGGATGGGATACGCCAGCGATTTAAGACCCCAGGGATTGTCGTGCACCACTTTACCGCCGTTATCTTTAACGAAGGCAGTGAATTTGTTCTGGGCGGCTTTATAGTCCTCCTCAGACAGCACAGGGGTAAAAATCACCATCAATTCATAATTGTTCATTTCCCTGTTTTTGATTAAAAAAATTAATTGGGCTGCGAAAGTAGGGTTTTTTGCTGAAATGGAGAAGGGAAATTGGGATTCGTTGATCGTTTATCGTGAATCGTGGGTCGTTTCAGCCTGGCGGACAGCCAGTGCTATCTTCAGCCTTGAATCCAGGACGATCTACGATTCACGATAAACGATCAACGAAACAGTCATCCTGTCAGAACAGATCAAATGGCATCCTGTTTGAATGGCAAGGCTAAAAATCACCAGCCATGCAAAAAGGAAGTATCCGGGTACAAACAGAGAATATCTTCCCCATTATTAAAAAGTTCTTATACAGTGATCACGAGATCTTTCTTAGAGAGTTGATTAGCAATGCAGTAGATGCCTCCCAAAAAATGAAGACCCTCGCTTCCGTGGGTGAAGCCAAGGGCGAGATAGGTGATATTTCCATCCAGGTAAAACTGGACAAGGAGGCCAAGACCATCACAATCAGTGATTTGGGCATCGGCATGACAGCTGAAGAAGTAGATAAATACCTGAACCAGGTGGCACTATCCGGTGCCGAAGAGTTCGT
>JBGPBW010000076.1:0-18795 GCA_041481385.1 Puia sp. | reverse complement strand
TATTACATGGTGATGACCAGGTAAAACCTGGATTTTATTCCGAAATAGAAAAACTTTTTACTCTGTTTCCTGAGGCCGGAGCGGCTTTTACCGGATTCGTATTCGTAGATGAAAATAACGAGCGATTGTACGACAACCACACCTTACTCGACAAGCCGGGTATTCTTCAAAACTGGCTGTTCCGGATTGCCAGCTCGCAACTGATACAAGTGCCTGCCATGGTGGTCAGACGATCGGTGTATGAAAAACTGGGTGGTTTTTTCGGAGTACACTATGGAGAAGACTGGGAGATGTGGGCGCGCATTGCAGCCAGTTATCCTGTTGCACATAGCCCTGACAGGCTCGCCATGTACCGGGTTCACCGGGATAATATAACGAGCCGGTATTTTCTTACGGGGCAAAGTATGACGGATGCGATTCAGGTGGTGAATACCATCCAGAAATATCTGCCGGCTGCAGAACAAAAAAAGGCCAAACGGATTGCAGAAAAACACCTCGCATATTATTTTGCCCGCAGTGCCGACAATATCTATCATCAATATGGTAAACCTTTTGTGGCCCTGGAGCAGGCCAGACGCTCGATGCATCTGTATTTCAGTCCGCTCACTTTTTATTACTGGCTGAAAATGCGTATTAAAATCGGTATAGGTTATAAAATGCCGAACGGGCAGGCAACAGCGAAACAGGCAGTTTAGTTTTTTGGAGAAACTTCTTTTGCAGTACGCTGACCGGTTTCCTTTTTTTTCGGCATTACATAGTCAAATAATCTTTTTAGGTTGTTAAAAGGTTGTTCCACGCAATACCAGGAAATCGTCGCGCATAGAACGGCCAGTATAAAATAAATCCAGAAACTGATATATGGAGAAGCAAGCCATTTGCCGGCTGCCGAAAGATCATATCCTCGTTCACTGAGGGATCGTTGAACCTGGTCAAACATTTTCCAGAAAAACAGGGTGGCAATCAGGTGATAGAGATAAATTCCATAACTGATTTTTGACAGGTATTGAACGATTCCGTTTTCCAGGAATTTCTTGGTAAAACCGGTATAGCCCCGATTGGCCACATCTATAACCAAAATGGTGAAAAAAGAAATGAAAACACGATCCAGCCCGATAAATGTTCTCCGGTGGTTGGTGAGGATTAGTATAATCCAAACAGGCAGGGCAATCAATGCGACCCATTTTATCCATTGATTATTTTCTTTTCCCCTGTAGTGCAGGTAGGCCAGCAGCGCACCCGCAGCGAAACAATCTATGCAGGCCGGCATCAATACGAGCATGGGGAATACGGGCAACTGAGGATAGATCGTCAGCATAGCCATACGGAAAATAATTCCACTGATAACCATCACTCCAAATACTTTGGCCAGGTGCCTGGTCGGGATGAATAAAATAATCCAGGGCCAGATGATATAGAATTGCTCTTCCACAGCGAGCGTCCATAAATGTACAGCATAGGGACCCCAATCGTGTGTTAAGAAAATCCGGATATTATACATGTAACCAAAATAATATCCCGGATGCTGCCGCAAATCCAGACTCTCCAGGGGAAAAAGCAGGAGTATGAACAGATACAGATAATAAGCCGGAAAAATCCGGAGTGTACGGCGGGTGAGGAAAGCAACGGCCACTTTCCATACGGGCATGTCTTTGTCCAGCGCGTTTTGTTTGGCATCGAGCAGGATGCGCGTTATCAGATAACTACTCAAAACAAAAAAGAAAATGATAAAGGAGCCAAGATCATAGTGCCAGGTTTTGAGGTTCATCAAAAAAAAGGAAAAGTGATAGACGACCACAAATAGCACGGCGCAGAAACGCAGTCCCGATAACTGCGGCTTAAATTTGAATTTGGTCACCGGCTTATTGTTCTCAATTGTATGCAATGCAGTGGTTTTGAATGGATGCGGCTGGCTACCGGTCCTTTTAACGGGTAATTTCCCAATTTAGTACAGTTTCCCAAAAACGGTGTTTTGGAAAAAAAACTATAAATGCTTTTAAAACCGGAATACAGAAAGTATATTTATTGCTCCCATCATCCTTTGATCTCCCCCAAATAGGAATCCGGCCCTTCCGGACTGCTGATCCGTTCCTCAAAAGAAACCGTTCGTAACCTTTAACGACCTCTTTTAAATTGATCAGTATGAAAACTTCTAAAGCCAGGGGCAAGTCATTTTTATTTTTTTTAGTTGTTGTCTGTTGTTTTTCCGCAAGCGAATTAAAAAGTCAGAGCTGCGATCTGTGTAAAATTGCTTCATTTCCTTCCATAACCGTTTACCAGGCTTTTCAAACGGGCCATGGTATGGGATTTGGTGTGGAAGCAGGCACCTGGAAAAAAGACGCCAGCAAATTCAGTTATTTTATCGGAACCAGTATGGTTTGGGCTGATAACAGCAATACAAAGGTAAAAACGCAGGCATCCGGCACCAATCAGGCTATGCTAAGCTTTTACCTCAAGGGGCAGTATCAGCTGACCAATCATTTGTATGCCATTGCTGCACCCGGAATTGTGAATCTGACTTATTTCGAATTACAAACCGGATTGCGATATGTGGTTCCTCTGAGCCATGTGATTGGAATTGGTATCGAGCCGGCTTATGCGTTTGGTCAGAAGCAATTCGTCGTGAACGCGAATATGCACTTTGCACTGCGTTAAAATAAAAAATCCATGCACAATGTTCAGTCGTGCATGGATTAATTGAATAATGCCGTTTAGTGCACTTTGTCTACATCATTGTATTTTGCGGTCCAGGCATCAATCTTAGCCTTATCTTTCTTTGATTCGTAGATAGTAACCAGCATATCATATGACTCCCGCAGAGCCACTTTATCTGCTTTCTTTAATTTGCCCTGCGAACCCAGCAGCTGGTCAACTTTTTCCAGGTAAGGAATCGCTTCGTCGAAGCGTTTGACTGCTGTCGCCCGGTATTCCTGTCTTTGTTTCAACTCCTCGGCATTGGTATTTCCTTTAGGTTTGCCAAGCACCTGAAATTCCACAGCCTCATTATAGGAAATCTGACCGAGCACCAGGTAAGCCTGGGGAAAAGAAGGATTCAGTTTCACGCTTGTAAGCAGTTTTTCCTGTGCTTTCTTAATCAGCTCATCCGAATTGGCAACCTTTTTCCCGGTGCTGGTATCCGTTGCATACTGATATAATTCAAGTCCGTAATTGAAAAAATAAATCGCACTGTCGGGGTGTTCCTTGTTGATCTGTTCATACTTGGCAAAAAGAGAATCTTTAGGACCGTTCTTCCTCAATTCATCCAGTGACAATTCATCATAAAACAAATCATTTGGATACTTGGATTTGCCCAGGGCGATATATTTAGCTGCATTCGCCTTGTCGTTCTTCCGGGTATAATAATCTGCAAGCCATTTATATATTTCGGCCATATCGTTTCCCCCGATCCGGCTGATTCCGGAATCAGCTATCGTTCTATAATAAATTGCAGCTTCATCCCGTTTATTGTCTTTTTCTGCAGAAATACCCGCATACAAAAGTGAAGTAGAGTCCATACTCTGCTTGATCCATCCATTCTTATACATTATATCAATTGCCGATACAGCATTGCTGAAATACAACAACGCCTGACTGTAGTTTTTAGCTTCGTAATTTGTTACGCCTGCCTGGAAAAGTCCCGGATAAATTACATTCAGCGGTTTATACGCGTCAGCAATAATCAGCACCTGTTTTTTATCGTCGTACTTAATATAGTTTTTCAAAGCCTCGAGCGATTGGACCAAGGCATCCGGATACTGTGCTTTCAACTGGGCATTTGTGCCAATCGTATCATAAATTTTTACCTTGACGTACCAGGCTTCTGGATTCTTCTGGTTTTTTTCAACCAGCAGCGCCTTGTCGATTTCGTCCTTGGCTTCGACGAACTTATTTGATTTGAGCAAATCTTTTGCTTTATCTACAGATTGGGCAAACAATCCGGAACAAACTACAGCCAGTAAAAGGCTTAAAAGCATCCGTTTCATGAGATTTTTTTATTTGAAGTTTTCTATTGACGTTATTCAGGACTTGACTCCGGAGGTAATGTATCCAAAACCGGACCCTCCCCTTCCTTACCCGCTTCAATGGTTGATTCTTCGTCAAGTTGTGTAATGGCTGCGATACCATCGCCCTCATCCAGCCGGATGAGTTTCACACCCTGGGTAGCCCGGCCCAGTTCACTGATCCCGTTTACGGGCATCCGGATGGTAATACCCGATTTGCAGGTGATCATCAGATCTTCTTTTTCAGTAACGTCCAGGATGCCGACCAGTTTTCCTGTTTTATCAGTTACCTGTATGGTTTTTATTCCCTTGCCTCCCCGGTTTGTTACACGGTATTCTTCCACATTGGTTCGTTTCCCGAATCCGTTTTCACTTACGACCAGCACGGTTTTTGAATTATCGTCCTTATTGACACATATCATGCCAATCACTTCATCCAGATTATCATCCACCTCTATGCCACTCACGCCAATGGCGCCCCTGCCAGTAGGTCGTACGTTCTCTTCGGGGAATCGAATGGCACGTCCGGATTTAACGGCCATCATAATTTCACAATTGCCGTCCGTCAGTCTGGCTGTGAGCAGATGATCATTTTCCAGAATCGTAATTGCATTTACCCCGCTTTGTCTTGGCCGGCTGAAATCTTCGAGCAGGGTTTTTTTAATCACACCCCGCTTGGTACAGAGCACAATATAATGGCTGTTTAGGAATTCATTATCCTTGATGTCTTTGACATCAATGATGGCTTTGATTTTATCGTCGACCGGTATCTGGATCAGGTTTTGTATCGCCCGGCCTTTGCTGATGCGATCCCCTTCAGGTATCTGGTATACGTTCAGCCAGAAACACCTTCCTTTTTCCGTAAAGAAAAGCAGGGTATGATGTGAGCTGGCTACAAATAAATGTTCTATATAATCCTCCAGTCTGGCTTTACCACCACTCAAACCCCTGCCCCCCCGGCGTTGCTGACGGTATTCAGTAGCCGAAGTTCTCTTGATGTATCCATTATGGGAGATCGTGATGACTACGTCTTCCTCTTTAATGAGATCCTTAATTTTCATTTCATCGTCCAGGTAAGTGATTTCAGTCCTGCGCTCATCGCCGAACTTCTCTTTAATTTCGAGAAGTTCTTTGCGGATCAGGGCAAATCGTTTGGTCTCGTCCTGCAAAAGGTCTTTCAGGTAAGCAATCTGTTTCTGTAATTCGTCAAATTCACTCCTGATTTTATCTCTTTCCATGCCGGTCAGTCGCTGTAAACGAAGTTCCAGTATGGCTTTGGCCTGGATCTCACTTAATCCCCAGCCGGCCTGTATCAGGTTTTCACGGGCGAGGTCAGGTGTGGCAGAAGACCTGATCAGGGCAATTACTTCGTCAAGATGGTCCAAAGCAATCAGGTAACCCTGAAGTATATGCGCTCTTTTCTCTGCCTCCCGCAACTCAAACTGGGTTCGGCGCACAATCACTTCATGGCGGAATTCAACAAATTCCGTAATGAGCTCTTTAAGATTCAGTGTACGCGGACGCCCTTTAACGAGTGCAACGTTATTAATACCGTAGGATGTTTGTAATTCTGTGTGTTTGAATAACTGGTTTATGACCACATTGGCAACCGCATCCCTTCGCAAATCAATGGCAATCCGGATGCCTTCTTTTTCATTGGATTCATTGTTCACACCCGTGATACCATCAATAGTTTTTTCATTCACCAGCTGGCCGATACGGTCACATACGCCGTCTACATTTACCTGGTAAGGTGTTTCGGTAACGATGATCTGTTCGCGTCCGTTGGCCTTAGTGTCCACATGTAATTTCCCGCGTAATACCACCCTGCCGCGACCGGTATGCATTGCGGCCTTCACGCCTTCCATGCCAAAGATCACACCACCTGTCGGAAAGTCCGGCGCTTTCACATACTGCATGAGTTCTTCCACGCTTATGTCCTTTTTATCGATATATGCAACACAACCATCTATAGATTCGGCAAGATTGTGCGGAAGCATATTGGTTGCCATACCGACGGCTATTCCGCTGGCACCATTGATCAGCAACTGTGGAAACCGGGAAGGCAGGATCGTTGGTTCCGTGAGCGAATCGTCGAAGTTCGGCTGAAAATCCACCGTTTCCTTATCGATATCCTCCAGCATAGCTTCTGCAAGCCGGTGTAATCGGGCTTCCGTATAACGCATGGCCGCCGGTCCGTCGCCGTCCTGGCTGCCGAAGTTTCCCTGTTTGTCAACCAGCATATACCGTATACTCCATTCCTGCGCCATCCTGACCATTGTATGATAGATGGCAGCATCTCCGTGCGGATGGTATTTACCCATCACTTCCCCCACAATACGGGCTGATTTTTTAAATGGTTTATTACTATTACTACCCAGTTCATTCATTCCGTATAGTATACGGCGGTGTACGGGTTTCAATCCATCCCGTACATCCGGAAGGGCCCTGCTCACGATAACCGACATAGAATAATCTATGTAGGCCATCTTCATTTGCTCTTCTATGTTAATGGGAACGATGCGGTTATTATCCTGTGTTTCTTCCGGAATGATATTCTCTTCCATAATTATTAAAATCCTGTAAAACCCAATCTTTTAAGAGGCATCAAAGATAATGAAATCAGGAGGGTTTGAGGCGAAAATAGAGCATATTTTCCGGCTTATTTTCAGCCTCTTTTTCGTGTGATTTTGCCAGGTATAAAAGATTATTCCAGCCAGGCTCCTTTAACCACGCCTTTTTCCACTTCAACGTAAATGTGCTCCTGCAGGGTGGTAGCGACCGATAAACCTACATAATCCGGCTTAACGGGGAAGGCATTGTAACTCCTTTCAACCAGTACCAGGGTTTGTATTTTTTTAGGATGGGAATCCAGGAAGGGTTTGATGGCATATAAAAGCGTTTTGCCGCTATTGCATACATCGTCGATCAGGATGATCACCTGGTCGCGCATTTCAGGAAGACGACTGAGTGTAACTTCTTCCGGATTTTTTTTATCCAGACTTACCGTAATCAATTCAGTAGGCATCCCGGCAATTTCTTTCAGCAGATCCTGGATTTTTTTTGCAATCGCTGTTCCGCTTTCACGAATACCGGCAAGTATAAAACGGGTTTCACCAAAATTATTCTCCAGGATTTCAAAGGCCATCCGTTTTAATTTCCTGGCTGCCACTTCCGGGCTCAGTATATAATTCTTCTCCATGCCACCAAGGTAAAGAAAATCATAAATCCTGCAAATCTGCTATAACTTAGGCTCACAAACGGGATTATGCACGGAATCCAGCAAATCGTTTTTATTTTACTTTCGGCTACCGCCATCTGGCTCTTCAGCCGCAATATCATTCGCATCCGGAAAAATATACTGCTGGGAAAGGATGAAGATTACACAGATCAACCCCTCAAACGCTGGAAAAACCTGTTGCTGCTGGCATTCGGGCAGAAGAAAATGTTCCGTAACCCATTGGTGGCTGTTCTTCATTTTTTTATTTATGCCGGTTTTATTATTATCAACCTGGAAGTATTGGAAATATTCCTGGATGGAATATTAGCAAAACACCGACTTTTCAGGCCATTGGGCGATCCCTATATTTTATTGATCAATGCTTTTGAAATTTTGGCGCTGCTTGTGCTCATGGCCTGCGTAATTTTTCTAATCCGGAGAAATATTATAAAACTCAAACGGTTCGTCAGTCACGACTTAGACGGCTGGCCCAGGTCTGATGCCAACTACATCCTGATCACAGAAATAATACTGATGATGCTTTTCCTGACGATGAACGCCTGTGATACTTTACTTCAACAAAGATATTACGGGCATTATGCGATTCTGCCAACGGGAAATTTCCTGATTTCGCCATGGCTTCACCCGGTGCTCCGGGGATTATCCAATCACCGGCTGGAGCTCCTGGAAAGACTTTGCTGGTGGTTACATATTACCGGTATTTTTGCATTCCTGAATTACCTGCCCTATTCTAAACACCTCCACATCCTGCTGGCTTTTCCAAATGCTTATTATGCCCGTTTGTTGCCCGAGGGACGGATGAGAAATATGAAATCCATTCAGCAGGAAGTATTATATGCCATGCAACCGGAACTGGCGCCCGCTGCAACAACCGAAACGCCAAAATTTGGAGCAAAGGATGTATTCGACCTGAGTTGGCGCAATCTGCTGGACGCGTATGCGTGTACGGAATGCGGGCGATGTACAGCCGCCTGTCCTGCCAACATCACCGGCAAGAAACTGTCTCCACGTAAAATCATGATGGATACCAGGGACCGTCTTGAAGAAGTGGCCAGAAACCGGCGTGCAAATGGCGGGTTCCAACCAGACGGCAAACAATTAGTCCGGGATTATATTACTGCAGAGGAATTGCGCGCCTGCACGAGTTGTAATGCATGCGTGGAAGAATGCCCGGTCAGCATTAGTCCGCTGGAGATTATACTGGAACTCCGGCGTTCCCTGGTGATGGAAGATTCGGACGCACCAGCGGAATGGAATACGATGTTCGGAAACATCGAAAATAATTTCGCTCCCTGGAAATTCAGTCCCGATGAACGGGATGCCTGGAAAAAAGATTAAGGCCAACTCAGGCGATATACCTGAAACAACGCGGCAAGAATAAAAATGATTCCCATAATTTTATTGAGTGTCTGGTTACTGGTCTTCATTTTCGCGATCAGCCAGTTTCCACCGTACATACAAACTGCCAGTCCACCAAGGGTGCCCAGGGCAGAACCCAGTGCAAATAAATTGAAATGGGTAAAGCCTGTGGAAAGCCATCCCTGGTTCAGGAAATATCCTGACCAGATGAACCAGAATGGAATTTGTGCAGGATTGAACGCACTTATGGTGACGCCCAATAGAAAACGGTCCAGTTTATTGTTTAGGAGAAAGGCCTTTTTATCCGGACTTTGTCCGCTTGCTGTAATAAAACTTAAAACACCCAGCACCAGAAAAAATAAAACAGTGATCCAGTTGAATACTGAAAACAGGTTGTGGTGATTTATCACCCATGCCATACCTGATAATACGATACGCAGATATACCATTTCTACCAGTGCTACCCCGACAGAATATTTCCAGCCATTACGGAAATTTTCCTGTATGGCGATCTGGGTGGCTGTCACACTGATGGTTCCCAGGGGCAACTGCCCAAGAAAACTGAGAAACAGGCCAAGAAAAAAAGCGAATAAGTAAATCATATTCATCTCTTTCGGTCAGACGGATTTTTTTTGCATGGCTGCCAGTATTTTAGCATCCGAAAAATCTTTCAGGTACATGTTAATACCCTCGGAAAGGGAAAGATACCGGTATCCTCGCCGGTGGTTGGCACGACTGATGGAACAGAGTAAACGCCAATGACGGACAATTTCTTTCCAGGCAAAGAAAATGGAATGCCGCGGATCATAGATGTGGGTAGGTTCGCTGCCTGCGCCATTCACTTCGATTACAGAAAAAGATTTTCCCTGCTCCAGCAATTCGCGGCTCTGATACCGGATATCGAATCGGCCATAGTAGAAGGATGGCATAAGGGTGCCGATTTCGTTGATCACACGGACCAGGACCGGATTCACGGAAGATGAGTGGTCCAGGAATAATGCACCGCGCGCATGATTTCCATAAGGAGATACAGTAAATAATTTTCCATGCGAAATAACCCGGTCCAGCATGCGTGGTTCCGTTTTTTCCAAAAGAGGTAGTTGCAGCACGGCGCGGGGGCTGCTTAATAATAATTCACGCACTGTTTTTTTCCCATCGCCCTGCACTTTCAAGAATTCCTTATACACGATTCCTGAAATATTTCCCGACTGTTCAGATGGAAAACGATAGTAAAAAATGCCCGCCTCGTTTTCATAATTAATAAATTCCTGGATATGATAGTCCATGCCCGCTGCAGCAGCATAAGATAAAACCTCGTGTATGTTATCCAGTTTTTTTACCCCCCGGCCCCGGCCCCCGATATCCGGCTTTCCGATCATCGGAAACCGGAAACCCGCAGTCATTAACTGTTCCTCAACCATCCGGGGATCGGTGCCCAATGTAAAAAAAAGGGTTTTGGGTTGTAAATCAGCGGGCAGCAGATTGTAAAGATCTTTTTTGGATTCGCCTAGATATCCACCGTTTTTGATTGAAGGATTTGCTGCTGCGAAGAAAAAAAAAGAACGTGCACGCAGACATAATAAAATAAATACCGGATATAGTGGCAGGTAGATGATATGAAAATTCCAGTATTCCCAATGAAGTAGCCGGATCCAGAAAGACCTGCTTTTCCAGCCCCGTTTTACATTCATGCTTTTACGAAAATCGTTTTTTGAAGCGGCAGGAAACGCTCAGCAGTTTCCCCGCTGCGCAGATCAAGATAACGAAACGAAGCCGTTTCCGGACTGAGGCGCAGATTACTTATACTGTTGGTAAATAGTTGACCGTCCCTGTTCATTAAAATACTGTTCCTCGAATCCCCGTTTCCTGCTTTCTGGTGAAACCGAATGATATCCAGTGTTCCTGCATGATCATGACCGGCAAGCCATTCATTGAACCAGTCTTCCCGTTTCCGAATGAGCTCCGGCGTGTATAAGGTAACAGAAGACCATATTTGCGGTTTATGACTGTTTAAGGATTCCAGCCATTTCATCTTTCCATCCCATCTGCCGGACCAGAGATTTTTATCTTCAAATAAGATGACTGTAAAAGGTTCTATACCTACACAATCGTAAGCTTCAAAAGCATCCACCGGAGAAGTCCTGGCAACAAGGTCCAAAACGACGATTCCGCGGCTTTTCCGGTAAGGCGGTTCAGGATGGTGGGGCTTAATCGCACCATTCAGCAAAACGACTGCATTGCCCGATTCACTTACAGCTATCCAACTGCCGCCACCTTTTGGATCCTTTGGATAAAGTATTTTATTTCCTTTGTGTTCATATATCTCCGGGAAAACAGCTAACGGCCTGTCTGCCTGCTCGTCGCGGCTTGAAGTAAAAAAGTAGCTGTTTCCCGAAGGGATAAAACTTACTGTACACATTGTTTCCTGTACTTGAGTGTAGATGGGGCGACACCATAGGAATCATCTACGGAAAAATCTCCCAAATCGCGCATGCCGACGCGGATCAATGCCATATGATGAATCGTATGTTCCAGGTTGTAGGCAATCTCCCGGTAATAATTGGTTGCGATCTTTTCCGGCCGGTCAGCCAGATCATCATAGTAGGTGAGCAGATTCAACGATTTGTTTTCTTTGGTGATCTGTTCCATGATTTCTTGCAAAAGGCCGATGGCAAAATTATTGTCGGTCTCTATTTGATGATCTCTTTTTCTTTTTTCATAATCCACTTCACCGCTCAGATAGCCCGTCTCCAAATATTGGAACATTTCAATAACATGGCGTACATGCTGCCCGATGGTATTTCCGGATAAATTTTTGCAGGGACGGTCATACTGTCCTTTTTCCAGCTGATCCAGTGAAAGAGACAGTTGCAGGAACACGTGACTCAGGGTTTTTTGAAGCTCCATAACATGTGGTTTCTAAAAATAATATTTTTTTGTTTACCGGGCGATAACTTTTATATCGACTGTAAGCTCGTTGGAAATGGTGCTGGACCCACCCACACCATAATCCTTTCTGTTCATGGTAAAACTTCCTGTAAATGCCCAGCCGCTCCCGCTTTTAACTGCATCAAAAGGAAGGCTGATTTCCCGGCTTGTATTCTTTATTGTGAGTGTACCCTTTGCTTCATAACTGTCCTTTTTCCCCGTTGCGCGGATTGCAGAAGACACGAATCGAATCAGGGGATGGTTTTTCACGTCAAAATAATCGGCTTCCCTCAGATGTTCATCACGGGTCTCGTTATCGGTATTGATCGTTTCTGTTTTTATTTTTATCTGAAAAGACGAGCTGGCGAGATCATCCGGATTAAATAAAATATCACCCTCAGGAGCAGCTAAACTGCCCCCCGTTTTAAATCCAAAATTATGGATGGTAAAATGGATGGATGATTCATTGGCTACCGGATGAATCTGTCCAAACGCAGATTGCAGGAAGAACAGAAAATATAAAGGCAGCGCAGTCATGGATCTTCGGTATTTTCTATTCGGAATCTGGGTCATAATTTTTTTCGTTTCATTGACTGTTCCAACTGATCCTTATAAAGGAGGACAAGGGCGGCACAACATGCAAAAGTAATCAGGGCATAAATAAACAAAACAGGATCCCCGTCAAAATTAATTCCCAATTTGGTAAGGTGAAAATATAAGGCTCCCGTCATCATTATCAAACCAAGCAGCGCACCATATCCCGTGAACCGGGGAATGAGGATCAGGATGGCGGCAATCCCCTCCAATATGCCGGATCCAATTCTTCCGTAAGGCTCCATGCCAATTGTCGTAAAAAGTTTTACGGATTGCGGATGGGCGGTGAATTTAAAATAAAGAGTTTGCAGTAAAATGATCGCAGGGATGAGACGCAGGATCCAAAGCGCTATATTTCGTTTATTCATATGGTGGTTTTTGGGATGGCAGATATAGAGGCTGTTTCATTTTGCAAATTTGCTCAAAGCTAAAACGCTAATGGGTGCCCCTTTGTCGCTTAATTGACAGAAAGCCTTTTTTGTAGGTTTTTAACATTCAGGAAGCAGATCTGCTGGCGGTTATAAGAAAGTATACCCTCGGCCTCCAGTTCATTGATCATCGTGGTAACGGTTTGCCGGCTGGAACCAATCAGATTGGCAATGTCTTCATGTTTAAGATAATTAGGTATGCAGAATCCCTCCGGCATGGATTCGCCCAATTTATTTTCTACCAGCTGCCAGAAAAAATGAGCCAGCCGGGTTTTGACATCCTTATTTAACAGATTGAGCAAGCGGTTTTCAATAGTCCGAAGTTTGGCACCCACCTGTTTACTGTAACGAAGCGCGAGATCGGGACGTTTTTTCAGCAGTTTTTCGAAATCTTCAATGGCAAAAGCGCATATACTCACATCCTGTTTATATGCCTGTGCAAATTCACCGTGCAGGTTACTCCTTTCCAAAGTAAACTGACCAAATAACTCACCTTTCTGAATAATTTCCTTCACTTTTTCATTTCCATCCTCGTCTATATGTCCGATCCGGATATAACCCTCTTTGACAAAATAGATTTTATTGTGGTTGTAAGCTTCAAAGTAAATGTACTCTCCTTTTGGAACTTCCATGAAATGGTGCTCGATCTGCAGGTCTGCATAGTCTTCATCTGAAAGATGGCACCAGAGATCGTAGTTACGGATTAAAAGCATTTTATCTTCTGCGGGCATATCGGGAATTATACTTTAAAATTACCGAAACCCTCTTTATCCCACGCCGCAAATTTGCCTTAGATTTACAAGTATAAAATTTTAACATGGATGTTCCCATTATGGCCGACCTGGCTGGCCGGGGAGAATCACCGGAGATCCTGTTCTGGGTTGGCTGTTCGGGTAGTTTCGATCAGCGCGCACAGAAAATCACCAGGGCTTTTGCCAGCATCCTCCATCGCGTCGGTATTCCTTATGCTATACTGGGAAAAGAAGAAATGTGTACCGGCGATCCCGCCCGCCGTTCGGGAAATGAGTTTATATTTCAGATGATGGCTTATCAGAATATTCGTACCCTGAATCATTACCAGATTCGAAAAATTGTAACAGCCTGTCCCCATTGTTTTAATATCTTAAAAAATGAATACCCCGAGCTTGGCGGTGAATACGAAGTGATTCACCACACCGTTTTTCTGCAGCAGTTGCTGGACGAAGGCAGGATCCGTTTGAAAAACGGAGGTTCCTTTCAGGGCAAAAAAATCGCTTATCACGACAGTTGTTACCTGGGCCGCGGAAACGGCATTTATGAAGCACCGAGAAAAGTACTCGAAGCACTGGATGCCGAGTTGGTCGAAATGAAACGCTGCAAAAGTAAAGGTCTTTGTTGTGGTGCCGGCGGTGCGCAAATGTTTAAAGAAGAAGAAAAAGGAACCATCCGGGTGAATTTCGAGAGAACGCATGAAGCACTGGATACGGGCGCAGGCATCATTGCATCAGCATGTCCCTTTTGCAATACCATGCTGACAGATGGCGTCAAACACGAAGAAAAAGAAGACCAGGTTAAAGTGCTGGACATTGCAGAGATGATTGCAATGGAGATGACGGTTGACGGTTGACGGTTGGCGGTTGGCAGTTGGCAGTTGGCAGTTGGCAGCAGCATTTTCGAACCTCATTTTCAAATTTCCAAATTTGAATTGCGCAGCAATTCCCCCGCTTGTTTGCCCGTATTGAATAAAAGATCAAGCACAGACAGGTTCGGAAAAAAACCCACCCTTTCCTCAAAAACCTGCCGGTATTTTACCGGGTTCCATTGATGGTAATTTTTAGGTAGAACAAGATTCCGGTGATCCTCCCAGCCTGCCTCTCCAAATGCTATTGGCGATTCCGTGAAACGTATTTCAGCTGGCCAATCCAGTTTTTTGTGCAGCCAGTCTAAACAGTTCAAATTCCATTCAGCCAGCCCGCTCACATCCTGCGAATAAATGGTCTTCAGTTCGTCTGCATAGTATTCAAAAAAAGGAGAACGGTTATAGGCTGAACAAATGGACTTGAAATGGCGGGTCTGCCAATGTTCAGTCTCTGCAAGCCGGACTTCATTCAATGGTAACAATTGATTCCTTCCATTTTTCAAAGGCACGGATAATTGGATGATTCCTTCAGCTCCGGTTATGAAACATCGGTTCCGAAAACTCATTTTCCTGTACGGTTCATATAAGTCAAAATAAACATATGATTCCCTATACAAAGTGGAAACAAAAGTAAGCGGTGGAAAATATTGTAATTCAACCAACACCATGTATAAATGATCTGATCAATGAAATTAACTAATATTTTCGGAGAGCGATGCATTAATATTCAAAATGTTACTTGATATTTAAATTAGTTAATAGTATTTAATTATTTGTATACCAATTAATTATTGATTTTAATTGAACTAAATATATTGGCCCATAAAAAATAGTATTTCATAAGATTGGAATGACTGTATTTCCAATAATATTAGCAGGGGTAAACTTGACAAAACGGGCGGAGCCACCGCTGATGAGGGGATAACTGTAGATCGGGAATTGCAGAAGCTGCAGGTTTTGACCGGAGGGTCAGGCAGTAAAAGGAATGATTAATTTATTATGGGATCCGGGGAGTGTATTGGAGTGGATGCTGACCGGGTATCAGGACAGATTTTTTTGGATCAGGAAACAAAATCGGTTGAGTTTCCCCTGGAAATCAAAAGGGGTTGTTGACCTGGTCATGTCCTTAACGGAACAATCCCGCAAAGCTTCCATTTGTATCTGGAAACGACTGAAATTGGTACTGAAATACAACTGTGCCCCAGGTTTCATGGCAAGCAGCACCTGGTTGATTAAATCCGGATGGTCGCGCTGGATGTCAAGGAAATCCTCCATCCGTTTGCTGTTGCTGAATGTGGGCGGATCCATGATCACCAGGTCAAAATACCCGACGGTCAGGGTTTGCAGATATTGTTTTACATCTTCCTGTACATAGCTATGACGGGCCGGGTCAAAAAGTCCGTTCAGTTCCATATTTTCGGTTGCCCATTTCAGGTAGGTTTTGGACAGATCCACAGAAACCACTTCCAGAGCGTCTCCGGCTGCTGCATATACACTGAAAGACCCCGTGTAGCAGAACAGATTGAGTACCCGTTTACCTGCAGAAATATTGCGTACCAGAGCCCTTGTCAAACGGTGATCCAGAAAAAGCCCTGTGTCCAGGTAATCCGTCAGGTTGATTTTGAATTTCAGTCCCTGTTCATGGGCGATCATGAACTGTCGTTCGTCATCCAGTTTTTGATATTGGTCCTGCCGGTTTGATTTGCGCTGCCGGGTACGCAGGATGATCCGGGATACTGGCACCCGGGTTATTTCCCCGATTAATAATTTACTTTCCGACAGCCACAGATCATGTTCTTCCTCTTCCATATGGTGATTGCGGCGGTATTCAGCCACATACAGCCAGTCTTCATATTTTTCTATACAAAAGGGAAACTCTGGCAGGTCATGATCGTAGATCCGGTAACAGGAAGTTTCCTGTTTTTTGGCAATTTTGTTCACATGACGGTAAACTTTAGTCAGCCGGTTGCGGAACATTGTTGCCTTGTCAGGGGAAATCATGCAAGGCAAGATAGTAAGATATGGGATTGTTTAGAAGTCGCGCCGGATCCATTGATTCAGGGCGTTTCCATTCCAGGTTCCCGGCACGATGATACGCCGGATACAATACAGCGGATCATGTTGATCCTGTTTTTCATTAAGCTGAAATGCTGCTACAAAACCTCTTTTCTTGAGCTCAGGGAATGCAGCGGTATTCCATAATCCAAAAGGGTATGCAAAATAACGGATGCTTTTGCCTGTAATCTGCTCAAGCTGTCTGGTTGGTTTATCCAGTTGGATTACCCAGTCGTTGCCTTCATATTTTTTCACATTGTGATGATCCCAGGTATGTGAGCCAATGGTATTGCCTTCATCCGAAAGAGCACGTACCTGGTCGCGGCTCATATAATGCGGGCGTCCCAGAGAAACCGTCATGATAAAGAACACACCCTTGAATCCATATTTTTTCATCTCCGGAAAAGCTACGGTATATTGATCCAGGTCGGTATCGTCAAAACTCAATAGGATCGGCTTCTCGGGCAGTCTGGTTCCGGATATCAGATAACTGTAAAGCTGATCCGGAGAAATGGTATGGTAGCCGCTATCCGCCAGCATACGCATTTGTGCGGCAAAAGCCGCAGGAGGTACGATATAAGTCTTTGAAATTTTTGAATCTGTTGGTCTCCAGTCGCGTATCTGATGGTAACAAAGCACAGGAACTTGTTTTTTGGCCAGGATAACCGAAGCCCTTGGAATAGCCGTAGCAGGGATTTCTGCATTTGAATAGGACGCCTCTGCTGACCTGGATGGAACTACAACCTCGCCAGCAAATGAGGCCATATTGGTCGCCGGAGTGATCTCAGAGGGAACAGGGTCAGGCATAGACTGGCAGGACAGCATTGCAAGCAATATACAGGAGAAAAGCAGTTTCATGGAGGTTGGATTTCAACTTACATAACGCTTATACCCCATTCATTTATTGCGTTGGTGCCTAACCGGTTTCCTGTAAATTGCACCAGTCTAATTTTAAAACTTTTTCCATGCGCTGGAATGTGTTCTTGTTATCATTACTAATCTCTTTTAGCGGTTTTTCTCAGGACCCTTACCTGTTTATCGGGACCTATACGAATACAAATAGTAAGGGTATCTATGTATACCGTTTTAATGAATCGAATGGTACGGGCACTGAAATAAGTACGATGAAGGCAAAAAACCCTTCTTATCTCTGCCTGGCCGCCGATGGTAAACATTTGTATGCAACGGATGAGAACGAAGTGGGTGGCGCTGTTGGCGCATATGCATTTGAACCGGCCACCGGACAATTAGCATATTTGAATACACAATCCAGTCAGGGAACCTGCCCATGTTATGTTGCCGTGGATAAAACAGGAAAGTGGGTATTTGTTGCGAATTATTGTTCTGGCAGTCTCTCAGCTTTTCCGGTAAATTCCGATGGTTCGCTGGCGCCCGCCGCACAAACCATCCGGCAGTTTGGCAATGGTCCCGACACAGCAAGGCAGGCAGCTGCGCATGTTCATTCAACAATATTTTCCCCCGATGAAAAATTCCTGTTGGCAGCAGACCTGGGAACGGATAAAGAACATGTATATGCTTTTCATCCGTCGCAGAATTGGCCGCTGACTGAACCCCTTGATTCTTTTGTATCCTTAAAACCGGGAACAGGACCCAGACATATCATATTCCATCCTTCTAAACCCTGGCTTTATATCATAGGTGAACTCACAGGAACTGTAGATTTTTTTACATTTGATTCCATTTCGGGAAAACTCACCCATGTGCAGCGCATTCGCACCACACCGGAATCTTTTAAAGGATTTGCAGGAAGTGCCGATATCCATATACGTGCAGACGGAAAATATCTGTATGCCAGCAACCGTGGGGATGCCAATTCCCTGGCCGTTTTTGCAGTGGGAAAAGACGGGAAGCTTGAAAACCGCCAGTACATTTCAGTGATGGGTAAACACCCGCGCAATTTTGTGATTGATCCAAGCAGCCGTTTTCTGTTGGTTGCCAACCGGGATACTGACAATATTGTTATTTTTTCGATCGATCCGGTAACAGGATTGCTGAAGGATACCAGGAAACAAATCAGTATTCCAAAACCGGTCTGTCTGAAATTCCTTGTCCCCTAACGGAGACGATAAACCGATAAACATGTGGTGGATTTACGCTTTGCTTTCCGCTCTGTTTGCTTCCCTCACGGCTATATTTGCAAAAATTGGTGTGACGAATGTGAATGCCAATCTCGCTACGGCCATACGCACGATTATTATACTGGTCATCGCCTGGGGAATCGTCTTGTTCAGGGGAGAATACAAAACACTGCATAATCTGTCCAGGCATAATCTTTTCTTTCTGGTCATCTCGGGAATTGCTACAGGACTATCCTGGATTTTCTACTTTAAAGCACTGCAGGTTGGCAAGGTTTCCCAGGTTGCCCCGGTAGATAAATTAAGCGTGGCCCTGACGATCCTGCTCTTCGTTGTGTTTCTGGGTGAAGCCCTGAGCTGGAAAACGGCAATCGGTGCGCTGCTGATTGTTTGCGGAACTGTTGTGTTAATTTTATAACGCATGTCTGGTGACCGTTAACCGATGACCGATGACCATTGACCTTTCAAACTAGCCTTA
>JBGPBW010000075.1:0-18866 GCA_041481385.1 Puia sp. | reverse complement strand
TGGTACGACAGTACACTGCGCGATGAAGGATTTGAAATCGAAACCCTCAATTCACCGGAGTCGGATAAAGGAACTGTTCTGGAAAATCCATATGACTCCGCCATCTATTCCCTGGACAGCGGTATCGTAGATATCAATATCAAGGGTCGTATCCGTGTCAGTTATAATGGCCAGGTGCCGGATAAAAAATACCTGATGCAAAATCATTTTCCCCTGAATGCCAAAGTAGAGGTGTCCGCACTGGAAATGCCCTCCGGATTTTCAATTGAAGAGAACGGATATTTTTTCGAGCAATCCGAAATTACCAATATGGGATACTGGGCGTGGAAGAAAATAGCTGAACTTGTGCCGTATGACTATAATCCGGAATAACGCATTATTATAGTGTGGAAGTGTGGAAGTATGGAGGTGTGGAAGTGATCATGATTGGTCTCACAATCCGCTGTTCTCACTTCTGTCCATCATCTTCTGCCATAATTCGGGTATCCGTCTGATCCATACCAGTTCCCGTTTTTTTACCGAAGCTTCTTCTGCTGGGGAACCGAAATATATTTTGTTTGCGTCGAGGGAATAGGGAACACCGCTTTGTGCCAGAACGACTGTATTGTCCCCGATGGAAAGTGTTTTGCTTACGCCCACCTGACCCCAGAGGATAACACCATTTCCGATTTCCACAGCACCGGCGACGCCTACCTGTGCTGCAAACAGGCAATTCTTACCTATTACGGTATCATGTCCGATATGAATCATATTATCCAGTTTTGATCCTTTGCCGACAATGGTATCACCGCTAACTCCGCGGTCGATGGTGCAACCTGCGCCAATTTCCACTTCATCTTCTATAACTACCCTGCCACAACTCAGCATCCGTTTATACCAGGCCTCCCTGTTTTTGTTTGTGTTGTAATAAAAAGCGTCTGATCCGATCACTGTTGAAGCCTGGATCACGACATCATTCCCGATTACGCAATAATCCATGATTACTACATTGGGATGAATCACGCATCGTTCGCCAATCTGCACGTGATTACCTACGAATACGCCAGGGTACAGATAAGTCGTTTTTCCGATGCGGGCATTTGGGCTGATGGCTTGTACTGCGCCTTCAAACGGTCTGAAATGCCTGACGATTTTCTGATACGCTTCAAAAGGTTGTTCAACAATTAACAGGGCTTTTCCCGGAGGACATTCCACGGGTTGGTTGATGATGATATAACTTGCCGCAGACTCCAGACATTTCTTGTAGTACTTGGGATGATCAACAAAAACCAGGTCACCCTTCTCTACTTTATGAATTTCATTGATACCGGTTGCGGAGGCACCGGCATTACCAACAAGCTTTGCATCCAGGAATTCTGAAAGCCATGTCAACGATACGGGTGAGGGAAACTTCATTGCGCTAATTTTGCCCAAACCTACACTAAAGATGCTTTTCCACACCCTAAAAAAAATTGTGCATAAAATTTATCAAAAAAATTTTCCAGATCGGCAAAATTATTTCTAATATTGTGTAGGGAATTTTATGTCCCTGTACTTACTAACCCATCCAAATAGTAAAAGTCTCGCCGCCAGCGAGGCTTTTTATTTTCCGTTTTATTTTGTAAATTCTTTTCAAACCCTTTATTCATCACTGTTTCAGTAAACACCTTTGTATAAATATTTTATTATATACAAACCATTCCAGGTGCTTTCGCAGTTCACGCCGGAAAATGGCAAGGCCTGTCTGAAGGACTTTTTTGAGGTCCCAACGGATGTTTATCCGGTCGGCCGCCTGGATTACGACAGTGAAGGATTGCTTTTGTTAACAAATGACAAATCCCTCAATCACCAGCTGCTCCACCCCAGTTTTGCACATGAACGGGAATACCGGGTTCAGGTTGAAGGCCTGATCAGTAATGAGGCCCTGCAAAAACTGTCTTCCGGAATTATGATTAACATCGACGGAAAACCCTTTCATACAAAAGCCGCCAAAGCATCCCGTCTTCCGGAACATGTGATCATACCAGAAAGAAATCCTCCCATTCGTTTCCGGCAACACATACCAACCAGTTGGATCAAACTGATGATTACCGAAGGAAAGAACCGACAGGTTCGCCGTATGACTGCTGCAGTTGGATTCCCAACCCTACGCCTGATCCGTTACCGGATAGCAGGTTTAACACTGGATAACTTGTTGCCTGCTGATATGATCGATATGATTCAAAATGAAGTGTATGGTAAGCTCGGACTACAGGCGCAACTATAATTTATTACCTTTCAGGCATAAACAGGATAACATGGTTAAATCGATGACGGGTTTTGGCAGGGCTGAAGAAACCGTGGGTGACAAAACCTTTCTGGTAGATGTAAAATCGCTGAATGGAAAACAATTTGAGCTCCAGTTAAAACTTCCCGGATTTCTCAAACCCTATGAATTTGACATCCGCAAAATCCTCTCAGAAAAACTTGGACGTGGTTCCCTAGATTGTATCGTTAGTCTAAAACAGACCGGCAATGCAAAACCTGTTAGCATCAATACAGATCTTGCCAAAGCTTATTATGAAACCCTTGCGGATCTATCCCGGCAACTGAACCAGGATCCATCCAATATACTCAGCACCCTGTTAAAACTTCCTGAAGTGATCACGCCCACCGGTGATACGCTGAGCAGAGAAGAATGGCTGCAATTCGTTAAAGTGATTGACATAGCCATCGAGAATCTGAATCAACACCGGCTCAATGAAGGAAAAGTACTCGAAGAAGATCTTGTGCTCCGAATTGAAAATATCAGCCAGCAGCAGGAAGAGATCCTGAAACTGCAACCCCTTCGTAAACAGAAAATCCGGGAGGGACTGGAAAAACTACTGAATGAACAAATCGGCAAGGAGAACTATGATTCCAACCGCCTTGAACAGGAAATGATTTATTACCTGGAAAAGATCGATATCAGTGAAGAAATGGTCAGACTAAAAAATCATTGTGATTATTTTAAAGAAGTGCTGGCGGATCCTGAGGACAGCAAGGGGAAGAAACTTTCCTTCATCCTTCAGGAAGTGGGCCGGGAAGTCAATACAACGGGGTCCAAGGCCTACGATGTTAAAATCCAGCGTTGTGTGGTGCTCATGAAAGATGAACTGGAAAAAGCCAAAGAACAAATCCTAAATGTGCTGTAAAGCTTAACGCTTAAGGCCTAAAGCTTAACGCAAATAACCAATTGCAAATTCATGCGTGAGAACTTTACCCGGTTCGATTTTTTACCGTTTAACAATAAAAAGATGCGGGGTGTGAAACTTTCACTGCTGATGATTATGGCATGTTTCGCTATTTCTGCCTGTAACTGGACAACCGGCGTTTTCGAAAAAAATCAGCTGTTCAATAATCAGGAATGGCCTTCTTCAGTAAAGCCGGACATCGCATTTGATATTTCTGATACCAATTCCCTCTATAATATATATATCGTTTTGAGGCATACCGACGCTTATCATTTTAACAACATTTATATCCGGGCAACCGTAAAAGAACCCGTTGACGGGCAGAGCAGAACAGGAGACTATGACCTGCAACTTGCTACCAATGGAAAAGGCTGGATCGGAACCGCAATGGACGATATATATGATGCCCGTCTCATCATTCAGCCGAAAACCCGATTCCGGAAATCGGGAACCTATCATATTACGCTTGAGCAGCTCATGCGGGAAGATCCATTGAAGTCAGTATTAAGTGCGGGATTAAGGGTGGAGAGAGTGGAATAACAAGTGTGGAAGTGTGGAAGTGTGGAAATGAAATGGGAAAATGATCAAGTAAGTGACGTTCTGCATTAAGCGTTAAGCTTTAAGCTTTGCGCATTAATCGTTATGGCAATACACCTCTATAAAAATAAATGGGCAAACCGCGCAACGGTCATTTACTGGTTTCTGTTGATTTATGTCCTGGCTGCGCTGATCTGGTGGTTTATCGCCCTGAACCTGCAGAACAGTCAGATGACGCAATACAAACTGGAACTGATCGGGCAGAATGACCCCGCTTATACCCGCAAAGTAGAAAAGATCAACAGCGAACGAAACCGGCACACAGCAGCTTATGTTAGTGAGGGTCTGGTTTTCCTTTCCGTTATCCTGATCGGCGCTACTTTTCTTTACAGCGCTATCCTGCGGCAAATGCGTATTCAGACGCAACAGCAAAATTTCATGATGGCCATTACCCATGAATTGAAAACGCCGATTTCTATCGCCCGCCTCAATATGGAAACCCTTCAAAAACATAACCTGGATGAAGCTAAAAAAGAAAAAATCATCAGGTCTTCCCTGCAGGAAATCAATCGCCTGAATACCCTTACCGGGAATATATTGGTTTCTGCCCAGCTCGAGGGTGGTTCTTACCTGTTCAATCAGGAAGAACTCAATTTTTCACAGGTCGTTGCAGATTCCCTAAAAGAATATTCGGGCCGGTTTCCGAACCGAAACCTGAATAGTGATTTGGAACCGGGAATATTTATCGCGGGCGATCCCCTGCTCATGCAAATCCTGGTAAACAACCTGATTGAGAATGCGGTGAAATATTCACCTTTCGGTACACCCATATTTGTCGGTTTAAAAAAAGAGGGAAGCCTGGGAATTTTGGAAGTCCGGGACGAGGGATATGGAATACCCAGAAAAGAGCACAGGCGGATTTTTCAGAAATTCTACCGGGTAGGAAATGAAGATACCCGTACTGCCCAGGGCACCGGTCTCGGATTATACTTGTGCCGGAGAATAGCACAGGATCATAAAATGCACCTTCAGGTTTCAGATAATCAACCAAAGGGAGCCATATTCAGGGTTCGTTTTAATTTAATTCAAGTATGAAGGAACCTGCACGCAAATCCATCCTGCTCGTGGAAGATGAAGAAAACCTCCATGACGCACTTCGTCTCAACCTTGAACTGGAAAATTACCAGGTTAGTTCGGCATATGACGGTAATCAGGCATTGAAAGCCTTAAGTGATGAATATTTCGATCTGGTTATCCTGGATGTGATGCTTCCCGGTATCGACGGCATCAGCGTTGCAGAAACAATCCGTGTTCAGCAAAATCCCATACCGATTCTCATACTCAGTGCACGTAACAGCAGTGCCGACCGCGTACTCGGTTTAAAAAAAGGGGCCGACGACTATCTCAACAAACCGTTTAACCTGGAGGAACTCCTGCTCAGGGTGCATAAGCTGATTGAAAAAAATGAAAGACTACAGGAACGCAGCACGGTTCCTGATAAATATGTTTTTGGCAAAAACACCATTAATTTCAAGGCCCAGGAGGCCACCAATAAAAAGAATGAGCGCATCAGGCTTAGTAAAAAGGAAAGCATGCTGCTCAAACTCCTGATCGAAAATAAGAATGAAGTGGTCAGACGGGAAAAAATCCTGCAAACGGTGTGGGGATACAGTGTATACCCAAACACCCGAACCATCGACAACCTCATCCTGAATTTCCGGAAATATTTTGAGGAAGATAGCCGGAATCCCAGACACTTTCATTCTGTAAGAGGCGTGGGGTATAAATACACGGAGTAGTATGAGAGTATGGGAGTATGGGAGTATGGGAGAAAATTATAAATGATAAGGATGTTAAGAATTAGCGATAAATAAAAATCCAAAAAAATCACCCCCATACTCCCATACTCCCATACTCTCATACTTCCCTAGATGCCTCTTAAGCATCAAGCTTTTTAGTGATTTCCTCCGCAGAGATAAGCACCCTTTGCATATCCGTTGTACTAAACTCAGGTGTATACAATTTCATTTCACACTCATTCAGCACGTTTTTCAATTGAATGATGTCCTCATCGCTCCAGCCTGTTACGCGCAGGCCACTGGCAATATTGAGTTTGTTGAGCTCGCTGGAAGGCAGTTGCAGTTTATCGGATACAGATTTCCAGATTGCCCTGTTTACCGAGGCGTAGAACTTTCCAAAATCGCCCGCCATCATAAGATCCCTGGATTCCCGAAGCGGATCCGTTTTAACCGGTATCGTTTTTAATTTCTCGAGTTCAGCTTTCCTGGCCAGTTCAGCCCTTTCTTTGTTTTTCTTTTTATTTTGAAAATAAGCAAACAATGAGACAAGTACCAGCAGGAAGATCCCTGCAGCGATCCATAATGCAGTCATTGGATTTTTAACAGCCTGTTTATTCATAACGATGGCCGGGCTGGTTATTTTCTTTTTCTTCGACGGATTCGCGGTGATGTGCAGCGGATTGCTTTCGACGGTTTTGTACAGCTTGCTGACCGGATCGAAATAACTCAACTTAACCGGAGGTAATTCGAATTGACCGGTACGCGTACAGATAAAACTGTAGGAAAAGGTTTTGGATCCACCGAGCGGAGCTGTCGCTTTGTCTATATTTTCCTTACTGCTTACATCATAGGATTCCATCCCGGCGGGCCAGAAAATGGTGGGTGCGTTGATCACCGGAAGGTTTCCGGATCCTTTTACGGTAATGGTGAGGATGGCTGCGTCACCTGTATCCACTGTATTGGCGTTGATGGAAGCCTGGATGGAATATTTTCCGACGGCCCCGTTATAATCTACAGGTTTACCCGTTTCAGGAAGCGGTTTCACATGTATTGTTACAGGTTTGCTTTCCAGTACAATATGTTGTGTGAATGGCGTGCCGTTGATCTCAGGTTCAAAAAGCCTGTCCAGTAAACCACCTAATCCCTGAGCTGGAGATTTTACCTGGTTTGCATCAGCTCTGATAAAATAAATATTATTATCGAGTTCTACAGGATCCAGTGCGATATCACCAGCCTGCAGGGGAATCAACTGGGTTTTGCGAATGATATGTACGGAGTAATTTTTACCATTAAATTTTTCGACTGAAACCCGGTCATCAGCCGGATCGATCATATCATACACACTAAACCCATTCAGTGAAGGATGTCGAGTTACACGGGAATCTGAACGCAGCCGGGCATATAATTTATAGGTTGCTACAATGGGCTCGCCCAAATAACAATCGGTCTTACTCACTTCCACTTTAATAAAAAAATTCCGTTTGATTTTGTCAGCCACGTTTTCACCAGGTTTCACCAGCTCATCCATATCGACGGGTGGCTGCGCTCTCGGCCAGGAAGGATCCGGCAGTGGATTGAATCCGGGCGGGCTGGTGTTTCCCTGACCTGACGCCTGATTATGAACAACAATCTGAATGGGCGTTGTGTGCATGATTTGCCCGTCAATAGTGGCGGATGCAGATTTAATCGTCAGGGTACCAGTCTTTTTCGGCTGAAGTATATAACTAAGACCCCGGTATTGGGTCATCGCACCGTTTACAATGCTCATGCCGGATGACTGGTTCGGTCCCTGCACGATATTAAAGTCGGGGAAATCGGGTGGTTCCAGATTTTGAATCTGTTTGGCATTTTCAACGATAAACTGCACTTCAACATAATCCGTTTTGCCCATATCCTTCGCGCTGGCCTGTGCAGAAAAATTCACCTGTGCTGTTGCTGTCTGCATGAGACTGCAGAAGCTGCAGAAAATTAATGCTTTAATAAAAGCTTTTAGTGGTAAACAAGATCCGATGGGCATTGATTTAAATGAATGATGTTCAGGCGATGCAAATATAAAAACAGGGAGGGTTGAAAAAGGCTTAAAGCTTTCCTAATTGTTAAAGAGCAAAGAAATTTGAAAAATTGAAAAAAAGAAAAATTGCAAATGATTTTCAAATTATATTGCTTTTCCAGATCTCAACGGTCAACGGTCAACCATCATCCGTCATCCCTTTCACAAATCCCCTGCCAGAGGACGTATTACGAGTTCTTCCACAACTGCCTGGGGTGAAAGTTTAGCAATCTGAACAATGGTATCGGCGATATCTGAGGGCCTCATGATCCGTCCGGGCTCCACGCCACTGGCAGCCCAGGAATCCGTGTATACGGCGCCCGGATAAATGCAGGTCACCTTAACAGCGTAAGGTTTCAATTCCTCGCGGAGGTTTTTAGAAAAACCTGATAACGCAAATTTGCTGATACTATAGGAGCCGCCGTTGGGATATGCCTGTATACCTGCAATGGAACTGATATTAAAAATATGACCTGATTTGCGTTTAATCAGGGCCGGCAGGAAAATGCGGGTAAGGTGGTAAGCACTGAGCATATTGACCTGGAGCATATGTTCAAGCTGGCCATCAGGCTCGTCGATCACACGACCAGGTTCAAATGTGCCGGCATTATTAATCAGGATATCCGGAACCACACCCAGTCCCAGCACCCAGTTCCCGAAACCGAGGGCTCCCTGTTTTGAACCCAGGTCGTAAGCTTTGGCCCTGATGATCTGATCGGGGAAACGGCCCATCAATGACTCCAGTGCATGGTATAGTTTTACTTCATTGCGTGCAGTAAGGAAAAGGTCATGGCCCTCCGCTGCAAATGCCTCAGCCATACTGAAACCAAGTCCGCGTGATGCACCTGTAATCACAACTTTCATGAATGCAATTTAAGCTTAAAGCAGAACGCTTAACGCTTAACGCTTTTTATATCGGCGGTTCTGCAAAAAGATTAAACAGATTTCACTGAAAAGGGAATAGGAAAGTACTTATGATATCCATCACTGATCAAGGCGTTAAGCGTTAAGCATTCGGCGTTAAGCTTTAGGCATTAAGCATTCCACGTTAAGTGTTAAGCGTTAAATTGCATCATGCGTTATCAGCATCTTTTCTTCGACCTGGATCATACACTCTGGGATTTTGATACCAACAGCCGCGAAGCACTGAAGGAAATTTATTATTCTCTCGATCTTGCTGATGCGGGAGTATATGACTTCGACTTGTTTCATAAATTATATCTGGGTCACAACGAACGCCTCTGGGACCGCTATAGAAAGGGACAAATGAAGGTAGATGAGCTTCGATGGAAAAGAATGGCGCTCAGTTTACTGGAATTTAAAATCGGAGATGAGGCCCTGGCACATAAAATGGCGGTGGAATTTCTTGAAATCCTGCCTGGCAAACAGGCCCTGTTTCCCCATACGATTGATGTGCTGTCCTATCTCAGGGATAGAAAATACCAGCTTCATCTCATCACCAATGGCTTTGAGAAAACACAACATCAAAAAATGAAGACGGCGGGCATTGATATGTTCTTCCGGGAAGTGATTACTTCCGAAGGATCGAACAGCCTGAAGCCACATCCCGAAATTTTTGAATACGCGTTAATCAGAACGGGGGCGGAGAAAAAGCATAGTATCATGATCGGCGATACCCCCGAAGTAGATATTCTCGGTGCGCGGGAGGCCGGCATCGACCAGGTGTATGTAAACCATACCGGCAACAAAGAACCCGTTGAGGCGACTTTTACTATTTACTCACTGAAAGAACTGGAAGAGATATTTTAATAATTGTTAATTGTTAATTCCAATAGCACAACAGTGACTACAAAAAATTGACAGTAATAAAAGTCAGAACTCAGAATTGACAATTAACAATTGACAATTAACAATTAACAATTAACAATTTCACCACTCTGCAAGTACAGTCACTCCGCCCTTTACCATTTGATTGAGTTCAATTTTCAGGGGAGTTCCCGGAGGCAGTAAAACATCTACGCGGGATCCGAATTTGATAAAGCCCATTTCTGCACACTGCGCGACTTCCTGGCCCGGACTGAGATAGTTGATAATCCGTTTGGCCAGTGCTCCTGCAATTTGTTTAACGAGCAGGCTGCCTTTGGGATTCTTAATCACTACGCTGTGCCGTTCGTTTTCCGTGGACGATTTCGGATTCCAGGCGACCAGATATTTTCCCTTATGATATTGGCTGTATACCACATCCCCGCTCACCGGATTCACGTTTCGATGTACATTGGCGGGACTCATAAAAATGGATACCTGAAGACGGCGGTCATGAAAATATTCCGTGTCTGTTATTTCTTCGATGACGACCACTTTCCCGTCGGCCGGGCATACAATATATTTTTCATTTATGGACAGATGTCTTGCAGGCACACGGAAAAATGAAATAATAAAAAGAAAAAGGCCCAATGTCAGGATTAGAATAACCCAACTCAGTGCCGGCAGCTGAAAACTGATGGCATAAAATGAAATCAGGTTAATGGCTGCAAAAATAATTGCACAGACAGCAATCGTTTTATATCCTTCTTTATGAATGGTCATTCGATGAATTAAATTCAGGTTGCTCTAATTATGCAAACATAACAATGTAAAGCCAAACGAATGGAGTGGCAAATAATAATGAATCGAACCGATCAAGAAAACCACCATGACCGGGGAGAATATGGCCACTGTCTTTTACATCAGCTGTTCTTTTGAGTTTGCTTTCGAGTATATCTCCAAATGTTCCGGTAATACCGGCAATGGCGGCTACAATCATCCATTGGATAACGGGTTGTATTTCAAATCCACTGCTCAGAAAATACCCGACCGTGCCCATAGTCAATATGGAAAATATCAATCCGCCGACAGTACCCTCCCAGGTTTTTTTGGGTGAAATTATAGTCAGCGGTGTTTTACCAATGATTGAACCAACCAGGTAGGCCATGGTGTCGTTCACCCATAAACTCAGAATGATCATCAGTACCAGCAGTTTGTTGATATTTTCCAGTGCCTCGCCCGGATAAAATGTACGCAGGTTGAATAGTAATCCCAGACTGAGTGATATATAGATCATTCCCAGTACAGAATAACCCATATTTCGTATATAGGTTTTGCGCGAGTACAGGATATCCGCAACCGGCAAAATAAACAGAAACAGGAGACCGCCGAATAGTCCAATATTGTGGAGTCGGGCATTTCCCAGATCGCCGCTAAAACCAGGACGGCAGCAATACATCATGATACACCAGCCGGCTATCATAACTCCATATTTTTGAAAAGGACTGATTGCTGCGTAGGCCGGATCAATTCTGGCAAGCAGTTTCTGGTATTCATACCAGCAGCCAAAATGAACGATGGAAAAAAGAATAAAAAAACTCCAGGTATTCCAGAGTAAACCGATGAGCATGACTGCAACAAACACAAGTGAAGTCAGCGCCCTGATCCTGAAAGTGACCGCCTGAAGTGCCATAAAGTGAAGATACGTAAATGGACATTATACCGGATGATCGGGATGTTCAATCAAATTGTTTTCATCTCCGGATGGAAATGATGACGAATACCGGGTGGTCGATTTTTTCCGTAAAATATTCAATAGAAATATCACCAGGGCCAGCGAAACCAATCCCACCACACTGAATACCATCATCGAACCGGGTTTAGTGTCCAGATCCGCAATTTTGAAATAAATGAGGAATATATTAATCGTATTGTAAGTAAAATGTCCAAGGATTGAGGTATACAGACTACCGCTGTACCAATACAGACAACCCAGAATTATGCCGAGTGCCATACGGGGCAGGAGACCCATAAATTGCATATGAAATGCCGAAAACAGGAAGCCGGTAAAAATAATTCCCGGCCAGGGGGATTTGAAAATCTGAATAAAAAGTCTTTGCAGGATGCCCCGGAAAAAAAGTTCTTCCCCGATGGCCGGCAACGCACTCACCAGGATAATGGTTTTCAGGAGTTCAGCCGGGCTCCTGACTGATAAAACACTTTGCAGCATATTATTGGCATCGCTTTCACCACGATTAATCCAATCCTGTGTTGCTTTTGGCAGGAGGTGAACGATAGCTTCATTAAGAATGCCCAGAAATTCTACGGTGAAGTAGGCAGCAGCCATGACGACTACACCCAATAGGAGAAATGATTTTTTTTGAGGTGCTTTCAGTCCCGCATAATCCAACGGTCGGGGATCGGCCAGATAAGCAAATACCAGTGGCGGTAGTAAAAAAAGTCCGAAAAACTGAACAATCAGCAATCCCCTGATGAGACCAGCCATTTCCGGCCGGCCAAGACCTTCAGGTCCCATTGTTGCAATCTGCATGACATCCATGTGGTTAATGCGGGCCACAATGCTGGTGCCAACCAGCGAAGAGATTAAAAAAATGACAAGTGTGAGACCGCCGAAGATCAACAGCTGGATCCAGGCGGGTTTAGTTCGAAGATAAGATTGCATGTAAAGGCCTGCCGGCTACAGTTTTAATGAGTATCTTTGTGCCGGGAAGTTTGGCGAAATTAAGCATCCGGGCCCCAATTACAATAGGGGTCTTTTTTCATATGATTCCCAATAATCAGATGTCGATTCAAATCGGAGAACATATCAGCCTGCCGGATTTTCCCCTGCTGCTCGCGCCTATGGAAGATGTGAGTGATCCCCCGTTTCGTTTTGTCTGCAAGAAATATGGGGCTGACCTGATGTATAGCGAATTTATTTCTTCGGAAGGCTTGATCCGGGACGCTATGAAAAGCCGGCAGAAACTTGATTTTTTTGAATATGAGCGTCCATTCGGTATCCAGATTTTCGGAGGAGATGAGGAAGCCATGTCGCTCAGTGCCCGCATCATCGACGCTACGAATCCCGATCTGGTGGATATCAATTTTGGCTGTCCCGTGAAGAAAGTCGTGTGTAAGGGAGCGGGCGCCGCCGTACTCAAAGATGTGCCTGCCATGGTTCGCCTCACGCGGGCTGTGATCAAATCCACCAAACTCCCCGTAACTGTAAAAACGCGGCTGGGATGGGATGATGATTCAAAGAATATTGAAGACGTTGCTGAACGTTTGCAGGATGAAGGCATTGGCGCACTCACGATCCATGGCCGCACCCGTTCGCAGTTGTATAAAGGAGAGGCTGACTGGACATTGATCGCACGCGTAAAAAATAACCCACGCATACAAATTCCGGTTTTTGGCAACGGAGATGTGGACAGCCCTGAAAAAGCACTTGAGTATAAAAACAGGTATGGCGTAGACGGCATCATGATCGGCCGTGCTGCGATCGGGTATCCCTGGATATTTCAGGAGATCAAACATTTTCTGAACACGGGTGAGCGACTCGACCCCCCTTCCCTGGAAGAACGCATCGACGTTATCCGCCAGCATCTGTACCGGTCCATCGAATGGAAGGGACCGGTTCTGGGCATCCTGGAAATGCGCCGTCATTACAGTAATTATCTGAAAGGCATCCCCTATATCAAAGAAGTGCGTAACCAGCTTGTACAAAAAGGAAATCTGGAGGAAATAGAAACCATTCTTGAAGGCTTAAGGCATAAGGCTGAAAGCTTATGGCCCGATATTGCATTTGCAGGTTAAGTGGTAAAATAAAAAAAGCCTTAAGCCTTATGTTTTAAGCCTTATGCTTTTTTATTGAATTCCTCCAGCAGCGAAGTAAAATAAACCGCCCGTTTTCCCGCAATAAAATCTGCGACAAATAATTCAGCAGCCATCAGGGTCATACTGATTCCGAATCCAAGCCAGAAAATTTTTCCTGAACCAAACCTGAACCAGGCGATCAGTATGATGCCGGTGATCATAAAACCAATCTCGATCCAGCGGTAAAGGGTGAAATTAGTTTCTACCTTACGCATGCGTGTCAGCTCGGTGGTTTTTAGTTGATCAGGATTCATATCATAAGCGTACACCAGGCTGATGCGCTGGTCATCACTTTTCACATATACCGAATATCCTGCTACGGCCTGCATGAGACCCAGGACCAGCAGTGGAATGGCCAGCCCGCGGCAGACCTGCGTTTTCAACATAAAATAGAGAATCAGGGCTAGTACGACCGCTGCAATACCGATGACCCCGAAAACCAAACTCTCCTGTTTTTCGGCTATAAAATATTTTTCAATATCGCTCTTGGTCAGCATAATTTTCGCTCTTTAAATATAACCATATCCTGTTAGTCCGGGGCTGCTTATTTTTGCAAAAATTTTATATGCGCCATTTTGTGATCCCAGTGTTGCTGATGTTTGTTTTATCAGGATGCAGCAATAACAATGTGACAGAAAATGCGGGCCTTAAAACATATTTTGATTCCGCAGGCGTCACCGGTTGTTTCGGGCTTCTCGACAACGTAGAAAACAGTTTCATCATTTATAATCTGCCACGTTACCGGGATAGTGCTTACACACCGGCTTCTACATTTAAAATCGTTAATTCGCTGATCGGTTTACAGACAGGCATTATTACCGATGAAAATATGGTGATCAAATGGGATGGCATAAAAAGGTGGAACGAAGAATGGAACAAAGACCTGACCATGAAAGAGGCATTTGCAGTTTCCGCCGTACCCTGGTACCAGGAACTTGCAAGGCGGATCGGCCGGGATACCATGAAACGCTGGATTGACAGCCTGGGGTATGGTAACCGCGATATCAGTGGGCCGATAGATTCTTTCTGGCTCAATAACCACCTCAAAATAAAACCGGATGAAGAACTTGGCCTGGTGAAAAAATTATACTTTGACCAACTTCCCTTTTTTAAGAGAACGCAGGATATCGTACAATCCGTAATGCTGCGTGAACAGAATTCCAATTATAAGCTATACTATAAAACAGGTTTGGGTTCCCTGGAAAACGGAAATGAACTGGGTTGGATTGTTGGCTGGATCGAAGAAAACAGGCACCCTTATTTTTTTGTACTGAATATTGAATCACCGAAAAAAGACCAGGTGGCTAAAGTGAGGCTGAATTTACTCAGGGATCTGCTGGCCCATTTGGGATTTTTTAACGGAAAGAAATAAAACCACTCAAAGGGTCTTTACTATCTTGCGACCGGATACTTTTCATTGAACTATGCAATTTCAGCACCCGGAGTATTTTATTGGACTATTGCTGATCCCGCTGCTCGGTTTGTTATTCTACCGTCTCACCAGCTGGAAGAAAAAATTGAGCACACGTATTGGGGATCCGGCGCTGGTCTCCCAGCTGGTTAAATCTTTCTCCGCAAGAAATTTCCTGTTAAAATTTATCCTGATCTGCTTTGCTGTTTTTTTCCTGGTCGCCGGTCTTGCTAATCTGCGTGCCCGGGGAAATGCAGAAAATATTTCCCGGCAGGGCGTCGACGTGATGATTGTCCTGGATGTGAGCAAGAGTATGCTTGCCCAGGATATAAAACCCAGCCGCCTCGATAAGGCCAGGCAGCTTTTGTACCGCCTCATCGACCGTCTGCAAAACGACCGGGTCGGGTTGATCTTATTTGCAGGAAGATCTTATATGCAAATGCCACTCACTACGGATCATAGTGCTGCCAAGCTTTATATTTCCGAAGCAGGGCCGGAAGCAGTACCCACACAGGGGACTGTTTTTGCGGAAGCACTCCGAATGGCCAACAGTTCTTTCAACAGGAATGAGCATAAGTATAAGGCTGTGATCCTGATCTCTGATGGGGAAGACCATGATCCGGAAGGATTAAAAACCGCCAAACAACTGGCTGATGATGGTGTGATGGTGAATACCGTGGGTATTGGTTCCCCTGACGGCTCCATTATCATAGATCCCGAAACAAAAGAACCCAAAAAAGATGAAAAGGGAAATACGGTTATCTCCAAACTCAATGAACAGGAACTTAGTGGTATTGCAGATGCCACTAATGGAATCTATATTCGCCTGGACAATCTGGAAGATGCGACGACTACGCTTACGCAGCGCCTGGAAAGTATTGAAAAAAGAGCTTTGTCCGACACCGAGTTTATCAACTATAAAAATTATTTCCCCTGGTTTATCGGGCTGGCAGGATTCCTGATGATCATGGAACTATTCATTCCTGAAAGAAAAAGAAAAATTGCTTAAGAACGCATATTTCATATTATTCCTTTTCAGCCTGCTGGGCTTTATACCGGCCCGGGCACAATCGGCTGATGCCCTTATTCGTCAGGGAAACCGGAATTACAATAAACAGGAATACGATCAGTCCCTTTTGAACTATGACAAAGCGCTTAAAAAATCACCGGGTAACCCGGACGCCCAATTCAACCAGGGTAATGCGCTGTATCGTAAAAGTGACTATGAAAAAGCAGCTGCAGCCTATGATGATGTTCTGCAATCCAAAGCTGATGACAAAACCCGGCAAAGTGCTTATTACAATAAGGGTGTTGCCGACATCCGGCAGAAAAAACTTGAAGAAAGCATAGACGCCTGGAAAAATGCGTTACGCCTGAATCCGGCTGACAGTGATGCGAGGGAAAACCTGGTTAAAGCCTTATTGGAAAAAAAGAAACAGGATCAGCAGCAACAACAACAAAATAAAAAGGACCAGAAAGAGAAAAAACCAAAAGAAGAAAAACAAAATCAGGATAACAAACCCAAGCCCCAACAGAGTAAACTTACCAAGCAACAGGTGGAACAATACCTGCGCTCGCTGGAACAAAGAGAAAAAGACGTGCAGGACAAAATGAACCAGAATAAAAACCATTCCCTGAGCCAACCTGACAAGGATTGGTAAGCATCGGTACTATTCACTAATTTTGCAAAGAGATACTTGGAATTGTCAATTGTTAATTGAAATGTTAACGATTATCTTAAACATGATTAGTATTATTGTTATATCGCTTAGCAGCATTGACAATTAACAATTGACAATTAACAATTATTACGTATCCGTAGACGATCAAAAGAAACCATGCAGTCATACACCCATTCTCTTACTTCTTATGAAAGGTTGAAAACCGTTCCTGTAACGGTGGGAGAACTCATTTTGGGCGGAGGAGCTCCCATCCGGGTGCAGACGATGACGACTTACGATACAATGGATGCCGCAAGAACTGTGGAGCAGTCGATCCGTTGTATTGAAGCCGGTGCGGAATTGATCCGAATCACGGCTCCGAGTAAAAAAGAGGCAGAGAACCTGCAACAAATAAAGGACGAAATCCGCAAACGGGGTTACAAAACTCCACTGGTTGCTGATATCCACTTCACGCCGAACGCTGCTGAGATTGCCGCCCGTATTGTGGAAAAAGTCCGGGTGAATCCGGGCAACTATGCCGACAAAAAGAAATTTGAACTCTTAGAATACAACGACCGGGAATATCATGATGAGATAGAAAGAATCAGGGAACGTTTTTTACCACTGATCGCCATTTGTAAACAATACGGTACAGCCATGCGAATCGGTACAAACCATGGTTCACTGAGTGACCGGATCATGAGTCGTTATGGCGACAGCCCGATGGGCATGGTGGAGAGCGCCATGGAATTTTTGCGGATTGCACGCGGAGAAAACTATCACCAGATCGTGCTCAGCATGAAATCAAGTAATCCGCTGGTTATGGTTGAAGCATACCGGTTGCTGGTGAAGACCATGCAGGATGAATTCAATCTTTTATATCCATTGCACATTGGAGTTACTGAGGCCGGGGATGGTGAAGACGGCAGGGTCAAATCGGCTATTGGTATCGGCACTTTGCTGGAAGATGGCCTGGGTGATACAATACGCGTATCCCTGACCGAGGATCCGGAATTTGAAATTCCTGTCTGTCAGGATATCGTGGCACGATATGTATCAAAAAAAAGCGGAACCGGCATATTGCCTGTTGAAAAAATCCCTTATTCCCCGTTTGAATACAAAAGAAGAAAAACACAGGTTGTTCATAATATCGGAAGTGGGCACCCACCCGTGGTCGTCGCTGATTTTATGATTGAGCAATCGATCACGCGGGAATCACTTCAACGAACCGGTTATGAATATGATCCGGTTACTGACAAATGGAAAATCGGCGATGCGGCAGCAGATTATATTTATACCGCAGAAAAATTACCTGACTTTGAGCTTCCGGGCTCAGTCCGGGTTATCTGTAACTACGGTGTTTGGAAAAATTCTAATAAGTACCATATCCATTCAGGGGAAGAAAAATATTTCCCATTATTTTTTCCGGATGAACTGGAAACGGCTGGTAGCTGGTCACCGTCCATGAATTTTTTATCGCTTAATGCCAACCGTGCCTACAGTCAGGAGCTGTTTCAATTATTTAAAAAAGTTCCGGGTCTCGTGATTTGTTTATATTCCGATAATGAAAATCCGGTATTAAGCACCCGCCGGTTTTTGATGGAACTGATTACCCAGGGCATTGACATCCCGGTAATTCTCGCTGTTGAATGCTTGGAGACCACCATCGACCGTCAGCTCATCCATTTTTCTGTGGAAGCCGGCGCCCTCCTGGCCGACGGAATGGGTGATGGCATCTGGCTGATCAACGATCCCAGAAAAATGCTGAACGACCGGGTGAGCGGAAGAACTTATCTGAGGGCAGAAAACAATCACCAGTTTCTGAACAATACAGCATTCTCCATCCTGCAGGCAGCAAGGACAAGGATTTCTAAAACGGAATATATTTCATGCCCGTCCTGTGGAAGAACCCTTTTCGATCTTCAGGAAACAACGGCAAAGATCCGGTCTGTGACCAGTCATCTCAAAGGATTGAAAATTGCCATCATGGGATGTATTGTCAACGGACCGGGCGAAATGGCAGACGCCGACTTCGGTTATGTGGGCAGCGGGCCGGGCAAGATTACCCTGTATAAAGGAAAAGAAGTGATGAAGCGTGGCGTCAGTAGCGATACAGCGGTTGATGAACTCATTTCCTTATTGAAGGAGCACGATGTTTGGATAGAACCGGACTTGCGCAGTGTGGAAGTGTGAAAGTATGGACGTAAAGTGTGTAAATGACTATCTCCACTTCCTCACCTCCATACTTTCACACTCTTATAATCTTTTATGTTTCAGTTTTAAGGATTCTGGCACCATCACTGATAACCATCGTATAACAATCCGGAGTTTTCCCAAATTCTCTTTCATATTTTTCCTGAATCGCCTGAATGAATGATTGGGCTGAATTTTTTTCGACAAGGGTAATGATGCATCCGCCAAAGCCGCCACCCATCTGTCTTGCGCCTTTTACGCCGGCTAAGCCTTTGACAGCATGTACCAGGAAATCGGACTCCGGGCAGCTCACGGCATAATCCTTACTCAGTCCTTCATGTGAAGCATACATCAGGCGGCCAAAAGCATCGGGATCATTATTTT
>JBGPBW010000074.1:0-18940 GCA_041481385.1 Puia sp. | reverse complement strand
GGGAAATATGGTAGCTGCCGGAAACAGACCCGCTGGCATCAGCAGCAATGATGGCTTTGACATCGTCCCAACTTATGGCACCGCTAAAAACATTATTGCTATTGGCGCCGTGAACCCCATTCCGGGCGGGTACAGTTCTCCCGCGGATGTGGTCCTGGCCAGTTTCAGCAGCTGGGGACCGACAGATGACGGACGAATAAAACCCGATCTGGTAGCCGACGGGATCAATGTATTGTCTTCCACCAGCACCTCGAATAACGCCTATGCAATATTCAGTGGAACATCCATGTCTTCACCGGCGGCTGCCGGCTCAGCTTTTCTTTTACAGGAATATTATTACCGGCTGCATACACAGTTCATGCGTTCGGCTACACTGAAGGGTCTGCTGATCCATACGGCTGATGAAGCCGGTCCGTCAGACGGTCCTGATTATCAGTATGGTTGGGGGCTGATCGACATGCCCAAGGCCGCCTCTGTCATAACTTCAAACAATACAGATCAGCTGATTCAGGAAAATCAGCTCGCCAATTCTGGTGGCCCTTATACTTTCCCTGTTGTCGCCTCCGGTAAGGGGCCCCTTACTGTAACGCTTTGCTGGACCGATCCGGCGGCTTCAGTCGATGAGGTTAATATTCTCAATAACCCTACGCCAAAGCTCGTGAATGACCTGGATTTGCGTGTTACAGGTAACAGTTCCACTTATATGCCCTGGGTACTTAACCGCCTGATTCCCTGGAATCCTGCCACCCATGGCGATGATACCCTGAATAATACTGAAAAAATACTGATACCGAACGCGATACCGGGAACAACATATACCGTTACTGTTTCCCATAAAGGCACGCTGCGTACCGGCTCTCAGGCATATTCCCTGATTGTAAGCGGCGTAGGAAGCAGCGCTTATTGTGCTTCCGGAGCCAGCAACAGTTCGGGTACCCGGATTGACGAAGTTTCAATAAGTAATATCGATGCTGTTAATCCACCCGGATGTACCAATTATACCAATAACAGTGGTAAGATCATCACCATGCAGGCAAACCAGACCCTGCCCTTTACCATAAAACTCAGCAGCTGTGATGCCAGCACAGCGTCCAGGGTGATTAAGATTTTTATTGACTACAACAACAACGGAACTTTTACAGATCCGGGCGAAACAGTTAACGTAAGTCCAATATTGGCGGGCGGCGCAGTCACTTATAGCGGCAACCTGAACATACAGTCAGGTTTGATTGCCGGAAACAGCACCCTGCTGCGAATCGTTGCCCAGGAAACAACCGATACATCCCAGGTAAAACCCTGTGGTAATTATTTAAACGGGGAAACCCAGGACTATACCGTCACTTTTGCTACTCCTGCGAATGATGTAGGTGTAAGTGCTGTCGTGGATCCACTTCCGGGAACCTGTCAGGCCGATTCTCAAAGAATATCTGTCAGAATAAAAAATACCGGCACATCTCCACAGGTAAATGTACCTATACGGTTAAAAGTCATTTCCGGAAATAATACCCTTGTAGATGTATCTACGATTTGTCCATTAAATATTCCTGCGATAGGTTCCGTCATATATACATTTCAACCGGCTTTTCATGCGGTTGCGGGTAACACTTATATCGTTCAGACCAGCACCCAGCTTCCCGGCGATCAGAACACTGGTAATGATGCCATAGTGGATACGATATCGGTTGGCGCCGGTTCTGAAACGATTAGTGGTGAAGCAGAAATCTGTAGTCCAAATTCTGCGGGACTCAGGGCAAATACCCATGATCCGGGTGACGCGGTTAGCTGGTTCGACAATCAGACGGCAACAACTCCGATCGCAACGGGCATTCAGGCAACTACCAAAATCATTCCGGCTGATAAAACCTATTATCTGGGTTTAAATGAAGTCAGTGGATCTGTGGGACCCAAAACGAAATTTCAGTTTCCCAATGGCGGTTATAATTATTTCCAAGGAAATTTTGTCAAATTTCATAATGATGTACCACTGACGATTGCCTCAACCCGTTTGTATGTTGGTGCAGGCGGCAGCGTAAACTTTATTGTCGCTGACCTGGCCGATTATGATTCCTGTACCGGTGCATTCAGTTATTTCCCCATTTCCAGCAATACGATCGACGTGTATCCGACAACACCGACTCCTTCCCGTGTCCCGTCCAGTATTAATCCCATTTCGGATACCGGTGCCGTATTCCTGCTTGACCTTCCTGTACCAACGCCCGGGGACCACGTACTGATTGTGATCTGCCAGGACAGTGCCTTTTTATTCCGTAACAACAACATATTAACCAATCCCTATCCCATGGGCATGCCGGGCATTTTTACCATCACCGGCAATAGCGCCATCAATACATCGAACTGCAAAGACACCACATTCTATCAGAAATATTATTACTTCCTCTATGATACAAGGATCACGCTGGATAAATGTGCGTCGCCGCGTGTTCCCATTGTAGCGCAGGCACCGGCACCAGCTACCATCACATTAGTCGGAAATGTACTCACGAGCAATTACCTTACGGGCAACCAATGGTATATCGGGGACAGCCTGATTGCAGGCGCCGCCGGACAAAAAGATACGTTTTCACTTAGAGGCCCGGGAGTCTACAAAGATGTGATCAGCGACAGTGTCGGTTGCGATTTGGTTGCCACTTACAGTACAAGTGGTGATGTTGGGCTGGCCATCAGATCGAATCCGAACAATGGAAAATTCACATTGCAATTTTATAGTCCCACTGCCGGCAATGCCGATATAAGGATCATTGATATCAATGGACAGATGATCTATTCTGCAAGTTACCCGAATTTTATCGGGTCATTCAGCAGACACATAGACATTTCACCGGTAAGTCAGGGCATGTATATTTTACAATTGGACCTTGGCGGGAAGAAATATGTAAAGAAGTTTATGGTGTATTAACGAAGGCGTTTCAATTATTAGTTATTAATTATTAGTTATAAGTTGTTAATTATCTTAGTGACTTAAAATATGCAGTTCCAAACTGCACCTGCATTAATAACTAATAACTAATAATTAATAATTAATAATGATCCAGCCCTGGCAGACCGGAAAAGTGATTCGCATAGAAAATGCAACTGAGTTTACCCGCCGCTTCTGGATAGAACTGAATTCCAAACAAGCTTTTGATTTCAAACCCGGGCAATTTGTTACCCTGGACCTGCCCATACACGAGAAACCTTCCAAACGATGGCGCAGTTATTCCATCGCATCCTGGCCGGACGGTACTAATGTAATAGAACTGGTTATTGTTTTACTGGAGGGCGGAGCAGGCACGACCTACCTTTTTGAACATGTTCAGGTGGGCAGTGAACTGACGCTGCGCGGTCCACTGGGTTCATTCACACTTCCCGAGCCATTGGAAAAAGATCTTTTTCTGATCTGTACCGGTACAGGCATCGCACCTTTCCGTGCGATGGCACATCATATTTTGAATCACAATATTCCACACCAGGAAATCTTTTTGATTTTCGGTTGCCGGTTATTCGGTGATGCGCTATATCAAAAAGAAATGGAAGACCTTGAATTAAAACTTCCTGGATTTCATTATATGCCCACATTCTCCCGTGAACAACCGGGTCACCTGATCAGGACCGGATATGTACATGCCGTATACCAGGAATTGTGCAGGAAGAAAAAAAGTGCCTTATCGCCAGGATCAGGACCTGTGCACCCCGCTTCATTTTATTTGTGCGGCTGGAAAAATATGATCGACGACGCGAAAAAGAATATTGTCGAACTCGGCTATGACCGGAAAGCCATTCATCTTGAGCTGTATGGATAAGGCGTGAGGCATGAAGCGTGAAGTCTTTGGCCTCAAGCTTCACGCCTCCTGCTTCCAGCTTTATAATCCCGAAGCCGAATGAGGCGTTATATTTTTCTTGACCAGGAGTTGTTTACGCAGGGAAATATCCGGCACTTTTTGTGAAGTAACTTCCGCTTCTTTATTCGGTGTTTTCATTGTGATCACCGGGATCTTGATATCCTGAATTCTGGTTTCCATTTGTAGTGTCTCACGTTCGAGTTCGAGAATATGTGCACAGTTATTCAGTATTTCTCTTTCGAGTTGTTCAATTTTCGCACGATACCTGAGAATAATTTTTGCCCGCACCGCGAAACCAACAAAAGCAGATAAACCAAGAATAAAAGCAAGCAGATAAATACTGACCGTAACCTCGTAGGTAAGCATGGTGTTAGTTAAATTAAAGAATCAATCATTGAAATCTTCAACAGGTACATCGCTGGGGCAGGATGATGCTTTCCAACGGAGGTTTGTCAATGCAATTGGAGGTTGCCCAAAAATAAGGTTTCCCATCCAATTAAGTTTTATAAAATTTGTTTTTCCACAATTTCCCTGATCATATTAATGGGAATACGCTCCTGCTGCATGGAGTCGCGATACCGGATCGTTACGGTCTGATCCTCCAGGCTCTGATAGTCTACCGTAACGGAAAACGGAGTACCAATGGCATCCATGCGGCGGTACCGTTTACCAATTGTATCTTTTTCTTCATAAAAACATCGGAAATGGCCACGGCAGTCAGCCAATATGGTTTTGGCGACATCCGGAAGACCGTCTTTTTTAACCAGTGGAAGGATTGCCAGTTTCACAGGAGCCAGTTTCGGCGGGAATTTCAATACGACGCGACTGTCTTTTTTATCGGCGGTGCTGAGATCTTCTTCAACGTATGCTTCACTTAACACCATCAGGATAGTCCGGTCCAGACCAATGGAGGTTTCGATTACATAAGGAATATAATGCTGGTTTAATTCAGTATCGAAATACGTAAGTTTTTTCTTACTGTATTCCTGGTGATTTTTCAGGTCAAAATCCGTGCGGGAGTGTATGCCTTCTACTTCCTTGAATCCCATGGGAAATTCGTATTCAATATCACAGGCCGCATCGGCATAGTGCGCCAGCTTAACGTGATCGTGAAAGCGATATTTTACTGCCGGAATGCCCAGGCTCAGATGCCATTGCATACGAACCTGTTTCCAATGTTCGTACCATTCCTGCTGGGTGCCCGGACGAATAAAAAACTGCATTTCCATTTGTTCGAACTCGCGCATACGGAAAATAAATTGACGCGCCACAATCTCATTACGGAATGCTTTTCCCGTCTGGGCGATACCGAATGGAATTTTAAGCCTGCCCGTTTTTTGCACGTTCAGAAAATTCACAAAAATTCCCTGTGCTGTTTCCGGACGAAGCCAAATTTCACCTGCATCTTCCGAAACACTGCCGAGCTGCGTGGAGAACATGAGGTTGAACTGGCGTACATCACTCCAGTTAGAAGTACCGCTGACCCCGCAAACAATCTTGTTGTCTTCAATCAATTTTTTAATTCCTGCAAAATCACTTTTAGCCAGCAGTGCATCCATGGCAGCGAGTAATATTTCAGCTTCCTGCTTCCTGCCTCCTGCCTCCAGCTCATCGGCATATCCTTCAATAAGATGATCTACGCGGTATCGTTTCTGGCTGTCTTTGTTGTCGATCATGGGATCGCTGAAATTATCCACATGACCGGACGCTTTCCAGGTTGTCGGATGCATAAAAATAGCCGCATCTATACCGACGATATTGTCCTGGAGCTGGGTCATACTCTTCCACCAGTAATCCCGGATATTCTTTTTTAATTCACTTCCATACTGTCCGTAATCATACACGGCACTAAGGCCGTCATAGATTTCACTCGAAGGAAATATAAAGCCATATTCCTTGCAGTGCGCAATGATTGCTTGTAATTTTAATTGATCATTTGCCATAAGGAATGCAAAAGTAAGGAGAATGGCCGCTTGGAAGCAACTCCTTAGAGCGCATTGTAGTATTTTTGAGTATATGTGGACATTGAAAAAATGTCAGGTTTATCCAATATTGCTGATTTTACTCTTAGTTTCCGCCACTGCACTGGCCCAGACCAAAGTGTTGCGCGGTGTTATCATGGACATTCAAAGTGGAGAGCGTATACCTTTTGCCTCCATGAGGCTTGACAAGAGCGGCTTTGGAAAACTCAGCGATTCCTCGGGTGGCTTCAGCTTCCATTTCGCACAATGGCCCAGGGATACCCTTCAGATTTCTTATGTGGGGTACCAGACCTATTCTCTTGTGCTCGACGATACACTTACCCGCCAGGCAATCCATGACAGCCTTTTTATAGTGATTCACCTGTTGCGTGGACAATATATTAATGAAGTGGTCGTGCTGCGTAAGGTAGACTTCGGTCTCCTCCTCTGGCGAAAAATTGTTAAACACAAGGAATCAAACGACCGGTACCGGTTTCACAATTTCTCCTATGAACTTTATAACAAACTGGAACTGGATCTTGACCAGGTGAATCGCGAAAGACTGGAAACAGTCAAACTGCTGAAACCTTTCAAATTCATCCTGAACAATATTGACAGCAGTGAATCGCATCCATTTCTGCCGATCTATATTACCGAAACACTATCGGATTACTATTATCAGCGCGATCCTGCCAAGCGGCGTGAATTCATAATAGGAAGCAAAACGGTTGGTTTGAATAATGAAAGCGTGAGTAAGTATCTCGGAGGCATGGAACAGAACCTCGACTTCTACAATAATTTCATTCCTGTTTTTGACAAACGATTTGTGAGCCCGCTGAGCAACAACGGCGACAACTATTACCGGTACAAAATTGTCGACACCCAGTATGTCAACGCACGAAGGCTGTTACACCTGATTTTCACTCCAAAAAGAAAGGGGCAAAATACTTTTGAAGGAGACTGCTGGGTGCATGACTCCAGTTTTGCTGTACAGAAAATGACACTTCGCCTGGATTCCACATCCAACCTGAATTTTGTAAAGCAACTCACCCTGATTCAGGAATTCACGCTCATTAATGATACCACCTGGTTCCTGTCGAAAGATAAATTCGTTGTTAACCTTTCACCCCTGGGTAATAAACGAGCAGGTATGATTGGCCGGAAAACCACCACCTATAAAAATATTGTGTACAATGATTCTTCGGTAATCATGCAACTCGACAAAAATAAGATACCTGAGGAAGTCATTTTCTCAGCAAATGCCCGGGAACGACCTGATTCATTCTGGGTTGATAACCGGCATGAAAAACTGAGCAAGGATGAGAAGGCCGTATACAAAATGATGGACACATTGCTGACCATGCCGGCTTTCCACACCTATGCCAATGTGTTGAACTTTATCTTTACGGGATACCTGAATATAGGTAACTACCAGATCGGTCCCTGGTACAACTGGATCTACAGTAATGAACTGCAGGGTGTTCGCTTACGTTTTGACCTCGGCACCAACAAAGGATTCAACAAAAACCTGACTCTTCATGGTTATCTCGCATACGGATTCGGCGACCAGGTTTGGCATTGGGAAGGCGATGCCCTGTATATTTTCAAAAGAAATCCACGCATGTCGCTCTATGGCATGTTCCGGCAGGACCTGGATTACGGACAACAATATTATGACGAAATCACAAGCGATAATATTTTCTCTATCGCCGTAAGAAAACCCGGGGTCCCCATAAAATTCATCAACCTCACAGAGCAGCAGGTTCAATGGTTCAACGAATGGATCAATGGATTTTCCATAACCCTGACGGCCGATCACAAAGTGTACCTTCCCGAATTAAATCTTGCACCAATCAGTGATTTTCAGAAAGGTCCGGGTAACCCGATGAACGGCTTTGAAGTTTCAATCAATCTTCGATTTGCCTTCCTGGAAAAATTTTTTGAAACCACGTTCTACCGGACCAGCCTGGGTAGCGAGTATCCAATCATTGATGTAAAATATACCCATGGAATTCCGGGTGTACTGGGCAGTACCCTCACCTACAATAAAATATTTGCCAGTATTTCCGACGTGGTAAAAATTCCACCCATCGGAACGGTGTACTATGATTTTTTTGGCGGTAAAACAACCGGCGTTCAACCTTATCCCTTTCTCAATGTTGCACCGGGCAACGAAACCTATTATTACAATAAATATGCATTCAGCCTGATGAATAAATATGAATATCTGCATGACCAGTTTCTCGGTTTCAATTTCGAACATAATATTGGCAGCGGTATTTTCAGGTTTACCGGTATCACGCGTAAATTAAAATGGCGGCAGTTTTATAATGTCAAATTATTATGGGGGCATCTTTCTCCGGAAAATACCTTATATAATAACAATGTGAATTATCAATTCAGATCCCTGGACGGCAGAACCTATATGGAGATGGGAACCGGTGTGGATAATATCTTCCGGTTCTGCCGTGTGGATTTTATCTGGCATGTCCTGCCCACCGGCCAAAATCTTTCCTATCAGCAGCAATTCGGCGTGTTCGGCAGTTTCAGGGTTTCATTCTAAAATAAGATTATTACTTTTAGTTTTACCATCAACACCAGCCAGTCAGTAAGTCTGAAAATGAGCCCGGATGTAAAACTCAATATCGTAAAAGGGATACATAGTGTAATCTGGGTATTCTTCAATGCAGTGATCGTCTATTTATATTATGCGGTCATTTCCGGTAAAATTGACTATTGGGTCTGGATTGCTATTGGTATAATATTACTGGAAGGTATGGTGCTGCTTATTTTTAAAAGGTCCTGTCCGATTACCCTGATAGCCCGAAAATATTCTAATTCCACAAAAGATAATTTTGATATTTTTTTACCCAACTGCCTGGCGAAATATAATAAAATCATTTATACCAGTCTGTTCGTCATCGTGCTGATTATGCTTTTTTTCCGGTTAATGCGATAGTCGACACCCAGTGTATTGGGTTTGTAAGGTATTTGATAAAAGGTGGCTTTCCCAGTTTAAAAATTTGAACATATGCATAGGAGTCTATTGTTCCTGTTCTTAATATTTCAATCCGCTTGCGCACAGCAGCCGTCTTCCGGTTCCGACAGCAGAAAGGGAAATTTTGTCCGGTTTACTCCCGTTTCGTTTTCCAATATGTTTTCCTTAAATCTGGCGCCTGTACTTCACATTCACTCTGGCGATACGGTAAGTACGGAAACGATTGACGCATCGGGTCATGATAAAAACAGTGTGCGACGTCAGAAAGGTGGCAATCCGCTGACCGGACCATTTTATATTGACAATTGCCAGGCTGGGGATGTTTTGCAAATTACGCTGGTAAGAATTGCATTAAACCGCCCATACGCCTATACGACCGAATCTTTTGTCTCAAGGAGCGTTCCGGACAGTATCAGCAGGCCATTCAAAAAACCCCGGCTTGTAAGATGGACGCTGGACGCGAATAAGGGTGTCGCATGGCCGGACAGCGCTTCGATTCTTTACCAGCATCTGCAAAATTTTACCATCCCACTGAACCCCTTCCTGGGATGTATCGGCGTCGCTCCATCAGGAAAAAATAATGAAATACTGAGTTTTTTCCAGGGAGCTTTTGGCGGTAATATGGATTTCAGCAGCATCCGGCAGGCAGCCATCGTTTATCTTCCGGTTTTTCATGATGGTGGATATTTCTATATTGGAGACGGTCATGCTGCACAGGGGGATGGAGAGATTGCCGGGAATGCACTCGAAACCTCACTCGATGTTGTGTTTACAGTTAAAGTGATCAAAAAAGAATTTCTCCAGCTCACCGCACCCCGCGTGGAAGATTCTACCTATATCATGTCAGTCGGAACTGCTCAAAAACTGGACGATGCACTAAAAACAGCCACTGCCGATTTAATCCTGTGGCTTCAAAAAGACTATCAGCTGAGCATTCCGGAAGCAACCCAGGTATTGAGCACATCCATTGAGTACCGAATTGCAGAAATTGCAGATCCTGATGTGATCGTCGTTGCCAGGATAAAAAAAGAACTTTTGAAAACACTGAAGAATAATTAAACCCCCTGGTTCCGGGTCGGATGAAGCACTATATGCAGGCACTAATGCCCTTTGAATCATTTACATCGAAACGCCAGCCCTGTTTGTCGAAAATAATTCCGTGAGAATCCGGGCTGTGGTAGTTTTGGGTATGCTTAACCCCTTATAAAGATCACCCCCGGATGGAGTACGATAACGACAGGATTGTAAAAGGCACTTATAAAACCGAAGTCTGGTGCTGGGTATTTTTTTTGTTGATCTACCCATTGGTCAACAGCCTCGGCTCTTTTCCCCACCAGAGAACAGCCTGGTTCCTGCTGATGGCAGTCAGTTTGTTTTTACTGCCTTTGTACATGTTGTATGCAAGGCTGATCGTGACCAAATTTCTATTTAAAAGAAAATACTTCTTTTTCGGGTTATTATCCCTGTCATTCGTCCTGCTGATTCATTTCCTGCTTTATCTGTTATTTAAAATTGCCGTATCGCTTATCGCGCCTCCCGGGCAACTGTATTTTTATTATTCCACGCCCGGCATAATCAGGGAAAGCGCCTGGATAGGAATCAATTGCGGTTTTGCAATATCACTCGCGTGGCTGAGAACGAAACTGATCGAGAAAGAAGCGGTGGAAACCATTCAAAAAGAGAATACCTATTACAAACTTCGTTATTTCCGCACCCAGCTTAATCCCCATTTTCTTTTTAACACCCTGAATAGTATTTATTCCCTTAGCCTCAGCAAGAATGAAAAAACGCCCGAAGTGGTCATCAAGCTGGCAGATATCATGCGCTTTCTGATTTACGAGTGCAACGAAGACAAAATTCCACTGGATAAAGAAATTGAATTTATCAGGAATTATATTGACATAGAACGGATTCGTTATGATGCCGACATACAATTCACAGTGGAGGGGAACACGGAATCTGTCATGATCGAACCTTTTCTTTTTATTTCATTCATTGAAAACGGATTTAAACACGCCATAGACAATTCATTCGCCAGACCCTTTATTTACATAACACTGAAAGTAAGTCCGGATCAGATCGCACTGAACGTCATCAACAATACCAGTCTTGAACTTGAAACCCAGGCCAAGAAAATCCAGGGGAAGGGGTTAGTCAACAGTAAGAGTGTACTGGAACTGTTATACCCTGATGCCTATGCACTGGACATCATTCAGACAGAAAAAAAAGAAAGAAAGGAAAGTAAAACCAGGCTGAAAAACGCCCAGGAAAGGTTACAGCGTTTGTACCCGGATACCCATACCCTTGATGTAATTTTGAGCAATAATACTTTCACCGTTTCCTTAATCCTGTTAACCGGTTTAATTGATAAGATGTATAATTATAGAAGATGAACGACTGGCCCAGGACGTTATCAAAAGCCATTTGCAGAAATCAGGAAGGTTTACCCTGGTTGGTGTATACCGGAATGCCCCGGAAGCCAAAGAGGCCATTGATAAAGAGGAAATTGATCTGATTTTTCTCGATATCCAGTTACCCGGAATGACAGGATTGAATTTCCTGCGTTCCCTGTCCAATCCACCACTGGTGGTATTTACGACTTCTTACCCGGAGTACGCATTGGAGAGTTATGAATTCAATGTGATTGATTACCTGCTAAAGCCGATATCGTATGAACGATTTTCCAAAACGATCGACAAAATCATAGACGGAAAAATTTTCAAAACGGCATCCGGAGATACCAAACCTTTAACCCGGGAATATATTTTTATCAGATCCAACAGCAAATTTTACAGGATCAGTTTTTCAGATATTATTTATATAGAAGGTATGAAGGACTATCTTAAAATCCATACGCCCGAGCATGTCATCGTCACCCACCAGACGATGGGAGAAATGGAGAATATCCTGCCATCGAACCAATTCATCCGTATCCACAAATCCTATATAGTTGCCGTTGCCCGTATTAAGGCCGTTTTCGGTAACTCCGTGGATATGGAAAAAACCCTGCTACCCATCGGCCTGCAACACAAGGATAGAATCATGAATTTCATCGCCGGAAAATCTGCAGGATAAAGGGGATCAGCCAAAGTCCCACCCCTGAGCAACTGCGGCATAAGGATGATTACGTCTGCTTTTTGAACCTGGAAGCAGTTAACGGAATAACCACCGCCAAAATAATCCAGGACAGGAGTGGAAAGACCAGGAACACAAAACCTGGTTTCACATGGGTGGGGATCCAAGTACCACTGTAGATAAAAAGTGAAACAAGGGTGAGAACCATGGCCAGCAGGTAAAGTACTTTTCGGGTAAAAGCTGACCAGCGATTGGACAGGATATAGGCAACAACCAGACCCATGAAAGGGGTAAATACCCAAATCCCAAAAAGCATGATCAGAAGCAGCGAATGATTATTCCGCCCTGCACGAAAGGTTAGCCCCAGCGAGACCAGGGCTCCAATCAGCATGACGACAAAGGTTACTCTGCGAACCGGGCTTTTCATGCAAATTTTTTTTCATCATCAATTTTTCGGAATCCTCCTGAATCATAAGGGTATCGGAAACTCTATATTTTGCTTTTGATCATGCGGCAAATTTCCGCAATTTCAGCATTTGAAATCGTCAGGGCCGGTGCGATGCGCAGGCAGTTCCGGGCAAACAAGAACCAATCAGTAAGCAGGCCGGCGGATATGCAGGCATCAATAATGCGTTTATTGGTTTCAAAATTATCAAATTCCACGGCAATCAGCAAACCTGCACTGCGGACAGACCTGATATTCGGATGTACCAGTAATTCACGGAATAATTTTTCCTTTTCAGCGACCTGTGTGGTGAGTTCTTCCCTGAGTAATACTTTCATCGCGGCAAGCCCCGCAGCGCAGCTCAGCGGATGGCCACCGAATGTACTGATATGACCCAGAACAGGGTTTCCGGTAAATGCGTCCATAAGGGTTTTTGAGGCAATAAAAGCCCCGAGAGGCAATCCTCCGCCAAGGGCTTTCCCAAGTAAAAGAATATCCGGTATCACACCGTATTGCTCAAAACCCCAGAGTGTGCCAGTTCTTCCAAAACCTGTCTGTATTTCATCCAGGATAAGCAGGGCCCCCGTTTCATCGCATTTAACACGCAGGGCTTTCAGCCATTCGCGCACCGGTTTGATTACGCCGTTCTCGGCCTGTACCGTTTCCGCAATAACACAGGCCGTTTTTCCCGTGATCCGTTCCAGGTCCTGCTCTTTATTATACCGCAAATGAGATACGCCGGGCAACAATGGACGGAAAGCATTGCGCCAATACTCATCACCCATCACACTGAGTGCGCCCTGTGTAGAACCGTGATAAGAATGTTCAAATCCGGCTATTTCTATACGGCCGGTTACACGCTTGGCGAGCTTCATCGCACCCTCGGTTGCTTCAGTTCCTGAATTGGTAAAAAAAACGGATTGCAGAGAAGCAGGCAGATGCGCGGCAAGTTGCTGCGCAAATGTCACTTGTGGCGACTGAATCAACTCTCCGTAAACTAAAATATGCAGATAACGTTCCGTCTGGTCGCGGATGGCTTCCAGTACTGCCGGGTGCCGGTGGCCGGTATTACACACGCTGATTCCGCCAATGGCATCGAGATATTTTTTCCCATCAGCATCAAAAAGATAAAGGCCCTCCGCACGAACAATCTCGAGTGCCAGCGGTGCAGGAGAGGTTTGGGCGATGTGTTTGAAAAAAAGCTCGCGTTGATTCATTGTATTAGTTGACTGTTGACCGTTGACCATTGACCGTCTGCAATAATTTAATTCCTGAATGTGTTTTATAAACCAAAAGGGTATAAATTTCATGCAATATAAACATCATCACGACCATCTGTCAACGGTCAACGGTCAACAGTCAACGAATGCATTGTCTTAAATCCTTAAATTTACATAACCGCTAAAATATCAATTATGCCCGTCATCCTTCCTGTAAAAGGCATTTCACCCGGATTCGGAAAAAACGTCTTCCTCGCACCCAATGCTACAGTCGTCGGAGATGTTGTGATGGGAAATGACTGCAGTGTCTGGTTCAACGCCGTAGTACGTGGCGATGTAAACAGCATCCGGATCGGGAACAAAGTGAATATCCAGGACGGCTGTATTATTCATTGCACCTACCAAAAGGCAAAGACGATAATTGGGAACAATATATCTATCGGACATAACGCGATCATTCACGGATGTACCATACAGGATAATGTACTGATCGGTATGGGATCGATCATTATGGATGGCGCGGAAATCGGAAGCAATTCAATTATTGCTGCAGGTGCCATTGTACTGGAAAATACCAAAGTGGAACAAGGCGTTATCTATGCCGGTGTACCTGCACGCAAACTCAAAGACATTCCCCAGGACCTCATCCACGGGGAGATCGAGCGGATCGCCAATAACTATATCCTGTATGCCGATTGGTTCAGGAACGCTTAAAGCCTAAGGCTTAATGCTAAACGCTCATTTAATTGTTAATTGTTAATTGTCAATGGTTAATGAGGGTCAGTTCCCAGATGAACGGTCCTTTCAATGATCCGTAACCGTTAACAATTAACAATTGACAATTGACAATTAACCATTATCCCCATTCGTTATACTTACGACACGCAAGAATCGCCTCTATTCATCGAAGATTTCCATCAATTCGTCGAGTTTCGGTGCGGTTCATTGCAGATCCGGGATCTATTTTGTAGGTTTAAATAGTCAATCAGTATCCGATGAAAACAAGTAAAAACATCTTCTACATTATCGTGCTGTACATCCTCTGCAGCACTGTAAGTTCCTGCAGTATGTATAATAGTGTGTTTGGACCGAAATACGGTTGCCCCTCCAATGGTAGAAACGTGGGAGCGGAAAGGATTTTGAGCGGAGAAAAAGTACCCAAGGCACCAAAATTCAAAGCATAAACTTTAATCCATAAGCAATGTACTATTCCGTAAACCAATTAAATCCCAACACTATGAGCCTTACCCTACGCACCGACTTCGGCTGTACCGAAGCAGTAATAGACGACGATTGCGGGCTGAAACGCTTTTATGAAGTGGCTAATATTTTATCTGACGACCTGGATGTCAATTTCAATCACAAGACCGACGATTTTGATTCCCTGATGTGGGATTTCTCCTTCAAAGGTCATGTGCTGACCCTGCATTACAATATCTATACGGGCATTTCCATCTATCCGAGAAAATTTCGTGAAGCGCCCAGAAAAGATAATGATGCTGTAGTGGAAGTTGCGCGTTTCCTGGAAGGAAAACTGTTGATACATACCGCGAACCGGTTAGCATCCTAATAGGTTTTTTCCTGAATGGAATCGAGCATCATGCAATAGCTTACATAACGATCTAACGATAACTTGCCCTCATTGAGGGCTTTTTTTATTGCACAACCCGGCTCATTCACATGCAGGCAGTTGTTGAACTGGCAATCCGCCAGCCTCATTCGCATCTCCGGGAAATAATGGGAGAGCTCTTGTTTGGGTATATCGACCAGACCGAATTCGCGTATGCCCGGCGTATCAATAATTTGTGCATTCCAAACCGGCAGGTCGTACATTTCTGCAAAGGTCGTCGTGTGAATACCCTTACCGCTCCATCCGCTCACACCCTGGGTCTTCAGGTCCATACCCGGAACCACCACATTGATAAAAGACGATTTGCCCACGCCGGAATGGCCGCTAAGCAGGGTGGTTTTATTCCGCAGGATTTCTTCCACTTCTTCCAGGCCGGTTTTATTGGCCAAGCTCATATTCATCACCTTATATCCTGCCGACTCATACATTGCTTTTCTTTCTTCAAAAAGATCCATTTCTTTTTTCCGGTAGATATCCATTTTGTTGAAAACAAGAATGGAAGGAATATGATAAGCCTCCCCGGCCACCAGGAAACGGTCGATAAATCCCTGCGAAGTTTTCGGATCCCGAAGGGTAGCCAGCAGCAGGGACTGATCCAGATTCGAAGCAATGATGTGGTGCTGGTGTTTATTGGCAGGTGATTGCCTGTTAATATAATTATTTCGGGTATCTATGCCCGTGATCATCAATCCGCCTTCCTCACCCCCCGATTCGGGCTCCAGTTTTACCCAGTCACCTACGGCTACGGGATTGGTAGAAGTAATACCGTCTATTTTGAAAATGCCTTTGATACGGGCCATGCAGATTTCTCCCGACTCCGTTTTTACCGTATACCAACTGCCGGTTGATTTATACACTCTGGCACGCATATCAGGGAAATTTTCTAAACAGGGTAAACCGCAATATCCATTCGAGCACCAGGAACATGACTGCCGTCAGTACGAAGGGAAAGAATTTTTCGGTATAGTGGGTAAAGGTTGTCACTTCGTATTTGGATTTTTCCAAACGGTCGATTCCTTTATAGATGGAGTCCAGGCTTTCATTATCTGTTGCGCGGAAATATTTTCCACCCGTTTCGTTAGCGATCTGCGTAAGCAGTTTTTCATCAATACTCACTTTTTCTTTTTGCATGATCACGCCGCTGCTTGTTTGAATGGGCACGGGAGCAAATCCCTCAGTACCCACACCAACGGTATATACGCGCACCCCGTAGGATTTGGCAATTTCCTTGGCCGTATTCGGATCCAGGCGGCCGCCATTATCTTCTCCGTCCGTAAGCAGGATGATCACTTTACTTTTGGAGACAGAAGATCTCAGCCTTTCCACACCTGTGGCCAGTCCGCTTCCGATGGCTGTACCGTCCTCCAATAAACCACTTTGCACATTATATAATTGGGATTTCAGTACCGAATGATCGGTTGTCAGCGGACACATCGTAAAACTCTCACCGGCAAAGATCACCAGACCCATGCGGTCGGTCGGCCGGCGATCGATGAATTCGGAAGCCACCTGTTTGGCGGCTTCCATTCGGTTGGGGCTGAAATCCTGCGCCAGCATACTTCCGCTGATATCCAGGCAGAAAACAATATCAATCCCTTCACCGGTCGTCATCTGCTGTTCGCTGCCCGTCTGAGGTCTTGCGAGCGCGATGATGATGCAGCACAGGGCGAGCACCCTGAAAACAAAAACGATATGTCTCAAAATGGTCTTCCAGGTATAACCAGTGCCGAATGATTTTATACCGGATACCAGCATACTGCCCTGCGTACGGAACGGCGGGCGCAGATAAAAATAAACCAGCAGTGGTATCAATGCAAAGAATGCAAAGAACACCGGTTTGGCAAAATGAATATTTGAGATCCAGTCGTACAACATCTTTTTTGGTTGGCGGTTGACGGATGACGGTTGACGGTTAAATGCAAATTTTAAATTCTACTCCTATACGCTCATACTTTCCTTCCGTTTTCGTTGATAAACACAATTGACGATCGAATCACTTCCAGGTTATGATCGTTTTCAAACGGGCCGGGAACATATTTTGCAAATTTTACAAAATCCCCCATACGCAGTGCAGAAGCCAGTTTGGAAAAATTTTCCCGGTTCATCGACATATCACTCAGACTCAGAATAACTTCCTCACTTGTTTTCTCCATGGTCACCAGCCCCAGCTTGCGGTTCAAAAAAACACGCAGGCAGTCCGTCAGCCCGTAATAATATTTTTTTACGGCGGAAGGATCATTGCGTAGCATCATCTTCAATTGTTCCAGATCAGCCAGGGCTTCATCGAACGGCGAAATACGGGACACCGGTGCCTCAACCCAAACGGGAACTGCTCTGAAAGGTTTACGGCTGAACCAAATGAACAGGAACAAAGCTGCAATCGTAAGGGCACCCAATATCCAGGGAATATACTTCACATCCGGATTTTCAATATCAATAATGCTTTTGATATCGTGGTAATCCTTCGTAGTGTCTACTACCCCATATGAAACTTCAATGGCGAGCGAATCCGTTTTAATCACCTGGCTCCCGATGATTACCGGAAAAGAAGGTATCATCCTTGTGCCGGAATCGAAACTGGTAATCTTCCATTCGAGATGGTAACTGGCTCCTGTAGCCGAAATCAGTGAGTCCCGGTTGCCTTTCTCTATCATTTCAAAATGCGAAATGCTGTCTATGGTGGGCAGTTGGTTGCCGGATACCATGGGCGAATGTATGTCGATGGTAAAACGAACCGGTTCACCGATCAGGATCTGGTTTTTATCTACGGCAGTTTTAATGGTAGGCGTTTCCTGCGCCTGCAGGGCCAGCGGGCCTGCAAACAGGAATATACAATAAACGATATAGGTTAGGGTTTTGGCCATCGGTCAGGCAGGTCGGTTTCTACCCACAAAAAACTTCTGCAGAATTTTTACGTAATCTTCGTCTGTACGCATATGCAGAAGATCTGCTCCTGCCTTTAGAAAAAGGGATTTACTAAGTTCAGTCATTTTAAAAAAAGATTGCTGGTATTCATTTCTCTGGGCAAAGTCTGATGTGTCCACCCATTTCATCACGCCTGTTTCTGCGTCCTCCACTTCGATCAGTCCCGCATCAGGAAGTTCCATATCCATTTTATCATACACTTTGATGCCAATGAGATCGTGTTTTTTACCGGCAACACGCAGCGCCTCTTCATAACCCTCGTCCAAAAAATCGCTGAGCAAAAACGTGATGGTTTTCTGACGAAGGGTATTGTTCAGAAACCGGAGCGCCTGGCTGATATTTGTTTTGTGATGAGCCGGTTCGGTCATCAGCAGGTCGCGCACCATATGTAGTACCTGGTCCCGTCCTTTTTTCGGCGGGATGTATTTTTCTATTTTATCGCTGAAGAAAAGAAGTCCTACTTTATCATTATTGTTAACGGCCGAAAATGCGAGAACGGCACAGATTTCCGTGATGAGATCTTTCTTTCTTCCTTTAACCGTACCAAATAACGAACTTCCGCTAACGTCCACCATCAGCATCACTGTGAGTTCCCTTTCTTCTTCGAATAATTTGCTGAACGGATGATTAAATCTTGCCGATACGTTCCAGTCGATAAAGCGTACGTCGTCGCCGGGGTAGTATTCCCTTACTTCCCTGAAAGCCATACCCCTGCCTTTAAAGGCAGAATGATATTCACCTGTAAAGAGGTGCCGGGTGAGTCTTTTGCTTTTGATCTCAAGCTCGCGGACTTTTTTTAATATTTCCTGCGCCGTTAACATTTTTGTTGGTAGTTGGCAGTTGGCAG
>JBGPBW010000073.1:0-18958 GCA_041481385.1 Puia sp. | reverse complement strand
CTGAAAGAAGCTATTGAAAGTATATTGTCCCAGACCTATAAAAATCTTGAATTGATTATCGTTAATGATGGATCTGAAGATGCCAGTAAATTTATCGTTTTAAGTTATCGGGATTCAAGGATCCGTTTTGTTGAAAACAATAAAAATTCGGGAATTGTATTTACAAGAAACAAGGGACTGTCGGAAGCATTGGGGGAATACGTAGCCACCCTGGATTGCGATGACATTGCTTTGCCGGACCGGATAGAAAACCAGGTCAGTTTTTTGGAAAAAAACGCAGATTATGGTATGTGCGGAAGTTTTTTTCAAATTATGGACTTCGATGGTAAACTTCAGGCTAAGGTGAAAATGCCTACGGGCAACCGGGACATCATTACCTATCTGACGGTCGGCAATTGTTATTGCAATTCTACCATTATGTTGCGAAGCGGACTGGCAAAAGAATTAAAATACACAGAAGGATATGATATTGTAGAAGACTACGAATTGTGGTATCGGGTTTCCAGGAGAATGAATATTGCCATTCTACCCTTTCTGGGTGCTTATTACCGTGTTCATGGTAACAATATCAGTGTATCAAAGATGAACGATATGTTCAATCGGGTTAAAAAAATTTACGCCAGGATAATGACAGACTCTTCCATTGAATTTTCTGAACGGGAACTGGAATTACATACGAACTGGCTCAATGGAAATCTAAGTTATTTTACAACCAGGGAATCGCTGGCTGAACTTGCTTCCTGGACTGGAAATTTTTATCTGGGGATATGCCGGGATGGTAAATACAACCCCTCCCTGTTGTTTGAATTGGTTTCCGAAAAGTGGCTTTATATCTTATTTAAAACAAAACATTATGGATTGCTTTTTAATAATGGATTATTTTCCGCAAACAGGCGGTTATATCTAAAGAATCTGTACACGAAATTGTTCAAAAAATTTAAATAATCGAAAATAAATCAGGGGGATGTTCATTTTAATCTTTTCAAATAATTCAATTTAATCTTTGAGCCTGATCATATTACTTGGTGGTGGTGTCTTTTTCATGTATGCGCTTATCCGCAAACCGGAGATTATTGCTGTTGTTTTATTTACTTTAATAATAGCCAGGGTAAATTTTGACCTTAAAGGTTTGCCTTTGAACCTACGCGCAATTATGTCGCTGGCATTGTTTGTAAGGATCGTAGCAGACAAAAGCTCGAAGAAGGACTATCCTGCATTCGGTAATGTCCCGAATATCAAAATCCTCTTTTTTTTTCTTATTTATGTAATTTTTGTCTCTTTTTCCCAGGATCTGTTTACGATCGATCTGCTTAAGGAAAGCATTAATACGGTACTTACCACATTCTGTGTTTATTATTTTTATTTTAAATCTCAGAGTGCCGTTCAATTGAAATCTGCATTGATTGCTGCAGGGCTGATCTGTTTTGCTGACCTGGCATATACTTACATTGTATTCGGAACCTTTCCTGTGCACAGGATCTATTTTTTGTTTACCGGATTGGACAATAATTTGTCCGATGAGGAAATGGATCTGCTTACAAATTGGAATTTCTTTGGCCAGATATGCGGAATGTGTTTTGTTTATTGTCTTAGTGATTATATCAGGGACCGTAATGCCAACAAACTCACTCTTTGGGTTATGCCATTTATGTTTATGGGTGTTATGATGTCTACATCCAGAAGCTCTATCCTGGGCTTGCTTATCGTTTCAATCCTTATTATACTAAATGGCATTAATTATCAGGAACAAAAAAGAAAGATTGCAAAAATAGGGTCGTTCAGTCTGGGTGCTGTAGTCATCGGTTTCCTTCTTTACGCCACATTTGGCAAATATGTAAATCTTGACAGCAAGTTTGTAGATGAAATCATAGCCAGAATGGCACAGGAGCCAATTGCCGTATTAAACAGGGCTATGGGACAATCCTATGATATTCATAATCTCGGTTCTATGGACTGGCGCGAAGAATCCTCTGAAAATGCCTATAAGGCTTATATGAACATGAACTTCAGGGAACAGTTATTTGGAATTGGCAGCGGTGGTTTTGAAGCCAGGAACTATGGCCACGGATACAATGCACATAATGCTATTTTACTGCTGCTCATTGAAAACGGAATCCTCGGCTTCAGCGTTTATGTATTGTTGGTTGGTGGAACAATAGTTCAATGCATCATCAATAAAAATTTTTCTCCTTCTCTTGCTGCGGTGGTTTTCATCCTCATTTACGGACTGGGTCAAAACAGGGAATGGACCAGTATTACTACTTTATTGTTTGTAACCTGCATGGCGGCGGAATTGCGCCTGCTCCGGTTCAATAAATTTAAGGCCGTCAGACCGGAAACTCACCTTGCAAAGCCCTTGTTTACCAAACCAGGTCATAACTCATGAATACTTCTAAAATTGTCGGGAAGCCGGCCGGATTGTTTGTGCTGGGCTCACTATATCCGGAGGTAACGGGCGGAATGGAAGTGTTTAATTTCTATTTCCTCAATTATCTGTTGAATGCATCGGGAGATGCTATTTACTATCTGGGAGAAAAGAAAATAGAAAACACGAATGGAAAATTTGTCCTGCTTAAGAAACGATGGCCTGTTCGGTTTTTTTACCCGTTTCAATTTTTTTCCATTGTTTTCAGATTGAGAAACAGGGTACAATTTGCCTGCATTTCATACGCTGAACAATCGTGGATCATTGCTTTTACCCACAGCATTGTATTAAAATTATTCAATATACCGTATATCGTCACAATCCATTGGGGTAAGGAACCAGACTGGTCCTTCCGTTTTCCTTTTGAGTATTATTTCCGGCATGCTTTTGCAGTCGTGGGTGTATCAGAGCCCATTTGCACTGCATTTAAAAAAGCTATCCCAGACCAGGATTTTATATATATACCGCCGCTGATTCCCTTTGTGCATTCAGATCATTCAAAATCGGAATTGAAAAAACAGTTGGGATTTAATGAAGGTGAAAAAATACTCCTGTTTGTCGGCTCATTGAAGGCCATGAAAAATCCCGACAAAATTGTGGATGCTTTCTTAAGAATTGGGACAAAATATCTCGATAATCATCTGATTCGCCTGATTTTAGCCGGAAAGGGAGAAATGGAAGAAATGATCAGGGAAAAACTGGCAAAACTGGGACTTGAAAAATATATCCGGCTGGAAGGTCTGGTTACCAGGGAACGTATGCCAGATTATTATGGTGCAGCAGACGCCTATATCATTTCTTCAGATTATGAAGGCACATCCCTTTCTCTCCTGGAAGCCATGTTTAACAGATTGATTATCATAGGCTCAGATGCGCCAGGCATAAACAAAATGCTATTTCATGAAAAAAATGCGCTACTATACCCGACAACAGATATATTAGAACTGGCGGAGATCATCAAAAAGGCGTTTTCAGACAGGTCATTAACCGAAAGGCTTTCACTGCAGGCTTATGAGGATTTTAATCAGGCTTATGCCTACGAACCCATGATGAAAAAATACCAGGCTATTTTTTCTTCCATTACATTTTGAATATTTCCGATATTTTTCTATTATTATCGTGGTTTTACCTAGTAAAAAACCGAAGAGATCGAATCCTGGAGAAACCGGCGAAATTTAAACCTTAACCTTTCCTAACTATGTGCGGTATTGCCGGATTTGTCGATTTTAATGCCAGGAATGGCAAAAAAGAACTTATATCCATGACAGACGCCCTGATTCACAGGGGACCTGATGCCAGCGGATATTATTTTGATCAAAAAGCCCAATTCTCGATCGGGCTCGGTCATCGGAGACTTTCCATCATTGACCTTTCCCCTGCAGGTAATCAACCGATGCAATTTGCAAACGGCCGCTATTGGATCGTTTTCAACGGGGAGATCTACAATTTTGCTGAAATCAAGGTCTTGCTTATTGAGTTGGGACATCAGTTTGATACCCAATCCGACACCGAAGTCATACTACACGCATATCAGGAATGGGGCGCAGGGGCCCTTGACTATTTTATTGGCATGTTTGCCTTCGTCCTTTACGACACCCTGCTCGAAACCCTGTTTTGCTGCAGGGACAGGGCAGGGGTAAAGCCTTTCTTCTATTTTTGGAAGGATGGTTTTTTCCTGTTTGGTTCGGAACTGAAAGCGTTTATTGCAAATCCTTTTTTTACTAAGGAAATTGAAATCAATGCAGTCGGATCATTCATGCAATTCGGTTATATCCCGGCGCCGCACTGTATTTTTAAGAACTGCTTTAAATTACTTCCTGCACATTATCTCCTCCTGAACATGAAGACTCAGGAAATAGAGACTGTAAAATACTGGAATGTGTATGACTTTTATAACCGGGAAAAATTGAAAATATCTGTCGGTGATGCAGTCACCGAAACAGAAAAAGTTCTTGAGAAAGCCTTTAATTACAGAATGGTGGCCGACGTTCCCGTGGGCGTTTTCTTAAGCGGGGGTTATGATAGTACCTGCCTGGTTGCGCTGTTACAGAAAAATCACTCGAGGAAATTGAAAACCTATACCATTGGCTTTGAAGATGAAAAACTCAATGAAGCCAGGTATGCCGGGGAAATCGCGTCTTTGCTGGATACAGAACACCATGAATACTATTGTACAGAAAAAGATGCCTTAAATGTTATCCCGGATCTGCCCTTCTTCTTTGATGAACCTTTTGCTGATAACAGTGCAATTCCTACAATTCTGGTAAGCAAAATGGCCAGGCAAAGTGTTACTGTTGCGCTTTCGGCAGACGCAGGGGACGAAATATTTGGAGGGTATGACCGTTATGACTGGATGCTCAAATATTATAAACGGATGAATTCAATTCCTTCCTTTGCAAGGAGGAGCGGAGCTGCCCTGTTAAAATCCATTCCCATTGAGAAATGGCCGAAATTCAGAGATGATCATATCTTTCAAAAAAAATACCAGAAGTTAGCTACTATTCTCCGCGACCCGGGGCCACAGAATATCTATATGGGGATGACCGAAGATTTTAACGGAAGCGAAAGAAAGAGATTATTTAGGGGTAATCTGGAATCCATTTTTTCTGCCCATTATAATCAGGAATTAAAGATCGAGGAGTTTGACCCCCTGTCCTATGCAATGGTAAAAGATTACCAGACCTATATGGTGGATGATATTCTCCAGAAAGTTGACCGGGCCACAATGTCGGTCAGCCTTGAGGGAAGAGAACCTTTCTTAGATCAGCACGTAATTGAATGGGCAGCCGGATTGCCTGCCGAATATAAAATTTACAAAGGTCAGCGCAAATACATATTAAGACAGATTGTCCATAAATATGTGCCTGAAGAAATGATGAACAGACCTAAAATGGGTTTTATCGTCCCGGTAAAAAACTGGCTGAATGATGTGCTGAAACCATTGGTTGATAAATATTTTGACGAGAACTATATTAAAAAGCAAAATATTTTCAACGTCGAATATATTTCCCAGATCAAACGCAGTTATTACGTGGCAAAAAAAGAATATGATTACAAAATATGGTACGTATTGATGTTCCAGATGTGGTATGAAAGATGGATGAATAATAACGCAATTTCCTAACCTCATAAATATGTATGATATGAATTGCGTTTTTAAACACCGGATATGAAAATTTTGATGGTTATAGACTCCCTCGACAAAGGTGGCAAGGAAAGAAGAATGCTGGAGCTTATTAAAGGTCTTTTATTATCTGACGAACATTTTGAAATATACCTGGTATCACTTACTGACAGGGTCGAATATCAATACGTATATGAGCTACCCATACGATTTGAAGTACTGAAAAGAAAATTCAAAAAAGACCTGACCATTCCGTTCAAATTGAAAAGGATCATCACAGATTTTAAGCCGGATATCATTCATTCCTGGAGTACGATGGCCAGTGTTTATCTTTCTATTTCCAATTTATTTAGCGGAATCCCCCTGATCAATGCGGTGCTTGCCGACGCACCGGTACATCTGAATTTGCTGAATAAACACTATTTCCGGGTCAAATTAACTGCGCCATTCACTGATGTTTATATTTCCAACTCCAAAGCAGGGATCGGGTCTTACCATACTCCCGCACACAAATCGGTTTGTATCTATAATGGTATCGATTTTACACGTTTTGAAAATTTGCGCAGTTTAAATGAAGTAAGGGATGAAATACTAGACGGGAAACCGGACAATGCTTTTATTGTTGCCATGGTAGCATCTTTTGATGAACGAAAGGATTTTGAAACCCTGATCAGGGCAGCTATTAAATTGTGTACAGCCAACCCGTCTTATGTTTTCCTGTTAATGGGTAGCGGACCACTACTTGAAGTTCTTCGGGCAACTGTGCCTGGCAAACTGAAGGAAGGCAGGCAAATTATTTTTACCGGCAAAAGACACGACATTGAATCTGTTCTTCAAGTCATAGATGTGGGCGTGTTGATGACAAATCCGGCCAATCATGGAGAGGGTGTTTCAAATTCGATCATAGAATATATGGCTTCGGCCAAACCGGTTATAGCAACCCGCGGAGGTGGAACGGATGAAGTGGTTATAGATCAGTACAATGGTTTTTTGATTGAACCAAAAAGTGAATCTGCACTTATTGAAAAAATTGAAATGCTCTTTAATAACAGGAAGCTGGGGGTTACCCTGGGTGAAAATGGAAGAAAATATGTACTGGAAAATTTCGAGCTCGGAAAAAAATCGGCTGAATATATTGTGTTATACCGAAATTTAATCAGTAAAACCGGTTAGGTATAACATGGGGTCGTTTGAATCAGGGTCATATTTTTCGTCAATCAATAAAAAATGAATATTTTAATTACCGGTGTGGCTGGTTTTATAGGGTCCCATGCTGCAGAGAAATTCCTCTCTGAAGGGCATACTGTGGTGGGGATAGACAATTTTGATCCGTTTTATCCCAGGCATTTCAAATGGCTAAACCTTGAACGCATACGGGAACGAAAGGAATTTTTATTTATAGAGGGGGATATACTGGATACCCGGTTTCTGGATATATTATTTAGCAGAGAGCAATTTGATGTGGTTGTTCATCTGGCAGCGAAAGCCGGTGTCCGGCCTTCGATGGATCATATTGAGGAATACTACCAGACGAATGTTACGGGAACTGTTAATCTGCTGGAAAAAATGCGGGCCAGAGGCGTCACTAAAATGATTTTCGCTTCATCATCTTCGATATATGGTAATAATGCAAAGACTCCTTTTTCGGAAACGGACCCCGTGGAGAACCCGATTTCACCATATGCAAGTACGAAAAAAAGCTGCGAGCTGTTATGTCATGTGTATTGCCATTTGTATGGGTTTGATATAACCTGCCTGAGGTTTTTTACAGTATTCGGACCGGGCCAGAGACCAGACCTCGCCATTCATAAATTTACCCGTCTGATCAGACAGGGTAAGCCGATCCCTTTCTATGGCGACGGAAAAACTGCAAGAGACTATACATTTATCAGCGATATTACGAACGGCATCGGATGTGCACTCGGGAAATTAAAAGGATACAACATATACAATCTCGGCGAATCACGGGTTGTTCTTTTAAAAGATCTGATAGGAGTGCTGGAGGAGCGACTTGGAAAAAAAGCGGTCCTGGATATCAAACCCATGCAACCCGGAGATGCCCTGAAAACTTTTGCAGACATTGAGAAAGCAAAAAAGGAAATTGGATATAATCCCCAATTTGACCTGAAAACAGGAATCGATCAGTTTGTTAACTGGTATTTACATAATGAGGAAAAATTATATTCGGTACCCATCTGAAAATCAATACCCTGAAAATGGATTTAGCCCGAAACCAACCGCTCTATGTTATTTAACTCGCTAAGCTTTGCAATTTTTTTACCCATTGTATTTGCAGCTTATTGGTTGACGAATAAAAACCTGCGGGTTCAGAATATTCTGCTTTTTGTTGCAAGCTGTTATTTTTACGGAAGCTGGGATTATCGTTTTCTTTTCCTGCTCCTGTTTTCCATTTCACTTGATTATTTTACCGGGATAAAAATGGACGAGTCTGGTTTTGGAAAAGCCAGGAAATTCTGGTTTTGCCTGAGTGTATTGGTCAACCTGGGTTTTCTGGGCATATTTAAATATTATAATTTCTTTGAACAGTCATTCGCTGATTTTCTTTCATTTTTTGGCATAAGGACCAATTTCTGGACCCTGAAAGTGATACTGCCCGTCGGCATTTCATTTTATACATTTCATGGTTTATCCTACGTCATTGACATTTACAAGGGCAGGATTAAGCCGGAGCGGAATTTTATTAATTATTCCGTATTTGTAAGTTTTTTTCCACTGCTTGTGGCTGGACCAATAGAAAGAGCAACGCATCTTCTGCCACAGATTCAAAAAGCCAGGTCTTTTGATTATTCCAAAGCAGTACTTGGTCTTCGCCAGATTCTCTGGGGTTTGTTTAAAAAAATGGTCATTGCGGATAACTGTGCGGAATTTGCAAATCAGATATTCAACCATTCAGCCGGTTATTCAGGAAGTACTCTTGTTTTGGGTGCTCTGTTTTTCACATTTCAAATTTATTGCGATTTTTCAGGGTATTCGGATATTGCGATCGGCACGGCAAAATTATTCGGAATTGACCTTTTGCGAAACTTCGCTTATCCTTATTTCTCAAGGGACATTGCAGAATTCTGGAGGCGATGGCATATATCCCTTTCATCCTGGTTCAGGGACTATTTATACATTCCTTTGGGAGGTAGCAGGGGCGGTACTTGGATGAAAGTGCGGAATACCTTTATCATATTTTTGGTGAGTGGTTTCTGGCACGGCGCCAACTGGACTTTTTTAGCCTGGGGCCTGCTTAATGCGATTTACATAATGCCTTCTATTTTGTTTAATACAAACAGGGTCAATCTCGATATCGTGGCCCAGGGAAGGGCGCTTCCGACATTTAAAGAGGTCATGTATATTACCCTGACATTTAGTTTAACGGTCTTTGCCTGGATATTTTTCCGCGCAAACAATATACACCACGCATTGGGATTTGTGTCGGGAATATTTTCTGCCTCTTTGTTTAGAATTCCTGATATAAGCATTGAAGGAACTGCCTTGCTTTTTCTGATAATCGGTTTTATGATTGCTGAATGGTGCGGAAGGGAAGGGCAATTTGCTATTGCACATATTGACAGGGTTTTTCCTAAAACCATAAGGTGGGGAGTGTATTTTGGATTAATTATCAGCATATTTTATTTATCAGGTAAGGAACAGGCGTTTATATATTTTCAATTTTAACCGGGATGAAATTTTTTGTAAAGAATTTAATGGTATTTGGAACTTTCTGCGTGGCTTTAGTCTTACTCATACTTGGGGTTGAAAAAAGCATATTGAATAATCAACACCATTTCAGGTTACCAGCTAAGGATAAATATATCTTTCTGGGTCATTCACATACCCAGATGGCATTGAACGACAGTTTGGTTGACAGCTCCATAAATCTCGCGTCTGCCGGAGAGGCCTATTTTTATACCTATATTAAATTGAATAAAATATTAGAAAGCAACGATCAACAGAAAGTGGTATTTATTGCCTATTCCAATAACAGCATCGTTTCAGAAATGAACGGGTGGATTTGGGATGATATACATATTCTTGACAGATACCGGCTATATTCGGCATTTACACGTTTTAACGAGATGAAGGTTTTATACAAAAATAATCCTTCGACAACATTTATATGTAATGTCAAATCCATTGTAAACAATTTTTACTACATATTTAAACTGAAGAATATTTCCGAAGACAATAAAATGGGCGGATATATTTATCTCGTCAGGGACAAGACCGATTCACTTTTACAAACCATTACGAAATACAATGAAAAAATAACAGAGGATACAACGACCTCTGTTACGAATATCGTTTATTTGAAAAAAATAATTGAGGTTTGCAGGGCAAAAGGAGTACCCGTTTTCCTGATACGAAACCCCTTGCATCCTGCCTACCGGCGGATTGGCAATGAGCCGAGATTTCAGAAAATTCGGAAAGAAGAACTGGGGGACACGGAATTGCTGGATTTTAAAGATTTTCCCTTGCAAAATTCAGATTATGGTGACCTGGAACACTTGAATTACAGGGGAGCAAAAAAATACTCGCTGTTTATTAACAAGCTTATTAAAGAAGGCCTTTTGGAAAAAAAGGATAAACAAAAATTCATTCAGGACCAAATGGCACTTGAACAATGGGAAAAATAAAACTTGGTATCGTGAACAGCACACCCCTGAGCATGTCTTATGGGGGAGTTGCTCCGTTTATCAAAAACCTGGATCCGTTCATGAGAGAGGCATTTGATGTAACTTATATACTGTTGCCGGATTATCTGACTCGAATTAACTTTATTCCCAGACGGCTTATTTTTCTTTTTTACCTGTTGGGACAAAAAAAACGAATTCATCAATGTGAGATCATTTTGTCACATGTTCCGGAGGGCTCCTGGGTAGTTTCGTTTTGGAAACTGCCATTCATCCATATTTTTCATGGGAATTTCAATCCAATGTCCCAGTCCCGGTACTGGTACGGCAAATATTTCATGTCTGTGTTTGAACGCATGGAAAGAAGGGTGATCAGAAAGGCAAGCCTGATGTACACAGTGGGAGTTGAAAGGAAGGGAATTCCGAAAATATTTAATCCGGTACTCCATTCGGTGAAAGTTAAACCAGTTGATCAGCGGAAGGGGTTTATTTTTTCCGGGAGACTGGAAAAAATCAAAAATATTGACCGGCTGATCAGGATTTATTCAAAACTACCTGAGACTATGCGGGAAAAGAATCCATTTTATATCGCCGGTACCGGTTCGCAGGAACAGGGGCTCAGGAAACTGGCTTCAAGCCTGGGACTGGACAATGAAGTAATCTTTCTTGGCAATTTGGGTAATGACGAAATGGTGGAGACCGATTCAACAAAATGTATTCTGACGATGGCTTCCACTCAGGAAGGAATGCCCATGGCCATTGCCGAAGCGCTTTCAGTTGGCCTGCCGGTCATTTCCACAGATACCGGCGATATAGCAAGGATAATCAGAAGCAATGAAAACGGGTTTTTGCTGCCCCTGTCTTTTGTTGATGAAGATTATGTTCATTGCATCCATCAGATTTTAAACGATTACGACAGGTTTTCAAATAATGCGCTGGTCTCAGCTGATATCTTTCGATCTGATAAAGTCGCCGCAAGGCTTATTCATGATATTCATAATATAATTCCAAAAACGTGAAAATACTTCTCGTTCATAGTTTTTATCAGCATAAGGGGGGAGAAGATGCTGTATTTGAACAGGAGTATGCATTGTTAAAACAGTCGGAAGAAGTTGAGGCAGTCATTTTCAGGAATCTTCCGGGATGGCGGGGCGCAGTTCAATTTTTATTTTCTCTATGGAACCCGGCAGCTTCAAGGAAGATCAGGAAAAATATCAGGGGTTTTCATCCGGATATCGTGCAGATTTATAACTGGCATTATGCCTCCGGGCCAGTTGTCGTCCGGGCTGCGCAGCGAATGGGCATATCAACAGTTATTAATATTCAAAATTATCGTCTCCTGTGTCCGTCAGGCACGCTGATTCACCAGGGTAAATTGTTTACAGCCAGCCTTGAGAAAAAAGGATTTCCCTGGAAGGCAGTTTTCAGTAAAGTTTACCGTAGTTCGGTATTGCAGACTTTCTGGCTTGCATTCGTTGTCTGGTATCACAAAAAAACAGGAACCTGGAAAAACGTTGATCGTTATATTGTCCCTACGCTGGAGATGAAAAAATTATTTTCAGGATCTGCCAATCGTCTTGATTTCCCAATTGATAAATTCAGGGTTAAGCCGAATTTCTCTGTTCAGACCGAATTAGTGATGCTTAAAAGAGAGAATCATTTTTTATTTGTGGGCAGGCTGTCTGAGGAGAAAGGAATTCGTTTTTTGCTGGATGCATTTAAAAACCTGTCCCATGACTTGCTCATGCTGGGTGATGGTCCGTTGTTAAATGAAGTGATGGAGGCATGCTTAAGCTATAAGAATATCCGGTATGGCGGGAAACTGGACAAAGAAGGAGTAAAAGACGCAATGAGCCGCTGTTCGGCTTTTATTTTCCCTTCTGTTTGGTATGAGCCTTTCGGGCTGGTGATCACTGAGGCGATGTCTAATGGTTGCCCATTGATTGCTTCCGACATCGGGTCGCCAGTGGAACTCGTACAGGAGGGCATAACGGGTTTGCATTTTAAGGCAGGTGATCAACTTTCTCTTCAGACAAAATTAAACGAATGGCAAAATCTTAGTGAAGAAATGAAAAATCAATACCGGAAGAATTGTGTTACCATTTATGAAACATTTTACGGGCCGGATAAAAATAGGGAGCAGTTATTATCTATTTATTATACACTAAATAAAAATTAGCGGTTAACAATTAGCGATTATTTGCCGTTTGGAAAAGAATAAAGTGAGTTATTGATGCAAAGAAAAAAATTAATCAGTATTGACATTAGTCTCGGAAGTTATGACGCTTTTGTGGGACGACTAATTGACCTGGCTGCCTCCGGACAATCAGAATATGCCTGTGTGGCTAATGTACATATGCTGATTGAAGCAACACGTTCTGATACGTTTGCTGAAGTTGTAAACAAGGCAGCACTTATTACACCGGATGGTCAGCCATTAACATGGGCTTTGAGAATCCTGTATGGCATACGCCAGGAAAGAGTAGCGGGAATGGATCTTTTGCCTGATCTTCTGATAGCAGCCGAAAAACGAAATATCCCTGTAGGCTTTTATGGTGGAACTGAAACAATGATAGATAAGTCGAGAATAATCCTGGAAAAAAAACATCCCGGATTGATGATCGCCAAAATGTACAGCCCGCCATTTCGGGCACTCACAGGGGAAGAAGAAGATGCGGTTGTTCGTGCATTCCGGGAATCGGGAGCTGCGCTGATTTTTGTAGCACTGGGATGTCCTAAGCAGGAAAAATGGATGGCGTTCATGCATGGAAAAATAAATGCTGTTATGATTGGAGTTGGCGGCGCATTACCTGTCCTTGCCCGAATGCAAAAAAGAGCTCCTCACTGGATGCAGAAATCTGGATTGGAATGGCTCTATCGCCTGGGACAGGAACCCGTGAGATTATTCCGACGTTATGCTTATACAAATTCTCAGTTTGTATACCTGGTGTTGAAAGAAAAATTATTCCCCAAAAAAATCGCTTCCGGCGAGCAGCAGAAAAACATCAGGTAGTCTGGACATGTATAGACAATTTTGCGAAAAAACCAAGTTGCCCCCGTTATATTTTAGTTTTTGTGGATAAATATTTTTGATCGCTTATTGTCCCAATTCGGCAATTAAATGATTGAAATTAACATTTAAACTTATCCTCAAATGTGGATTACTTCTTATCTGTTATAAATCAACAATTTACTTTGGGAATAATAGTGGTTAATATATTTCCCATGTTGAGACTTTGATTTTGGCAAGGAATTTGACCCAGTTGACCCAATAAGATTTTTATCCGATTCTTATTTTTTTCATTCCGTCAATCCAATATCAAGAGCTATGGGAACCAAATTCTACACAGCCAGGAACATCGCAAGTTCAAGATCAGGCCTGTCAGTTACTCAGCATTTCGTATTTACTCTGATTCTAATTCTGACCGGTTATTTTACCAGTTTTTCACAGACTGCATTGTCCTTCACACAAATTCCTGCAAGTAACGCAGATCTGATTGCACCGGGTCGCGGAACAGAGCAATGGATTGGGCGCACCTGGGACAATGGTGTTGGTGGTGGGATAGAAGTTCCTGCGGGTAATACAAAAGGTTTAAATGCTTATTATAGATTTCTCTGGGCTTCTGATATTGAAACTGCCCAGGGTGTTTATAACTGGACAAAATTTGATGCACAGATTAATGGTGCCATAGACAATGGTCAAATGTTTTCATTTGGTCTTATGCCCATGTGTACAGCCTGTGGTCTGGGTGCGGTGAGCTATCCGGCCTACCTCCATACATTAATGCAATCTGAAGCATCCGGAAGCCAGGACTGGCTGAACTCGGATGGAGCGTGGGTGCCAAACTGGAACAGCCCGAATTATCTTGCCCGCTACCAGGCCCTGCTCAATGCCGTGGCTGCTCATATAGCCGGCGGATCACATTCCGGTAAAAATTATAAAGACGTTATATATTATGTAGATATCCGTGGTTACGGAGATTTTGGTGAATGGCATACTTATCCATGGTATGGCACTGAACCTGCCGGAAGAAAGGCGACCTCTGCTACATTAAAGGCGCTGATCGATATGAACCTGGCAGCTTTCCCGAATTATCCGAACATTATGTTGGCTGGTGCTTATGATGGCGGCAATGCCTCCGTCACGCCTCCTGATGTAACCTACTATGCTTTAACAGCAACGAACGCCTGGGGACAGATTGGATGGAGAAGGGATAACTGGGGAGACCCTGGCACCAGCGTGATGCTGGATGGAAATGGAGGCTCATATAATTCAACGGCCTTTGCGCCGGTGATCATGAGCAAGTATAAATATGCTCCGGTCGTTGGCGAACCTAATAACAGTACAGCCACCTACAGTTGTGGAGCCATGTACTGTGATCTCACGAATGAAGTTAAACTCTATCATGCCACTTCTTTCGGGAATGGCAACTTTCCCAATACATTCGATGCTGCCACGCAGGCAAATGTCATTTCTGCTTCTAAAGCGAGCGGATACCGTCTTGTTTTAACAGGTGGAACGATGACAACAACGCTTTCCAGTGGCGGCGCATTTAATATAACACTCAACTGGCAGAATATCGGCGTTTCACCCGTTTATGAAAAATGGAACGTGGTATATGAGTTAAGGAACAGCAGCGGAACCGCTGTTTGGACTGGTAATTCAGCATTTACTCCCAAATTATTCATTCCGCAGGGAACAGCGACGCCAACATCAGATAACCTGACTTTGTCTGCGGTCACACCCGGTACATATAGTATGTACCTGATTATCCGTGACCCGCTCAACTACAAAAAACCGTTACCCCTGGCCATTACAGGGGTTAATGCCGATGGAAGCTATTTACTAAGAAGCAATATTACAGTTGGCACGGGCACCGGTAATCAATCACCAACCGCCAATGCCGGCGCAAACCAGACCATACAATTACCCACGGCTTCAGTTTCGCTAGCTGGCTCAGGTACCGATCCTGATGGCACCATTGCATCTTATGTATGGTCAAAAGTTTCAGGTCCTGCAGGAGCAGCAATTGCCACACCGAACGCTGCCAGTACGAATATTACCGGATTGGTTCAGGGTGTTTATGTTTATAGCCTGCAGGTAACAGATAATCTGGGTGCTACAGGAACAGCAACCATTCAGATCACTGTAAATGCAGCATCTACCGGCGGACCATTTACTGTAAATGCGGGGCCTGACCAGACGCTGGCCGCGGGCATAACCACGGCCTCACTTTCAGGCACCATGCCGGCATCAACACCGGCATCCGGTTCTGATACGTTGAACCTGATCGTTATTCAGGGAGAGAGTAATGCAGCGGGAAACGCGGATAATTCAGCGGCTCTTGCATCAGAACTTGCCTCACGCAGTAGTGTACAAATTCTGAATCACGTAACTGGGAAATTTGAGAACCTCCAGGTAGGTGTAAACAACGAACAGGACACATATTTCGATAATACGCATCACGGCTTGGAACTTGGACTGGCAAATGAAGTGGAAGCGGCAAGATTGGCCAATCCAACCTATCTGGTTAAGATTGGGATTTCCGGTTCTTATGTTGAAGAGTGGTTGCCCAATAACAGTACACCTTACCAATTGTGGAATGGCTGGATCGGTTACGTAGATGCGGCAGTCGCTCAGATGAAGACGCTCGGCAAACCATTCAGGATCATCTTCTGGCAATCACTTGGATTGAATGACCGGTATGGCCAGGGAACAGCCCCGGCAACCTTTGTAGCTAAAATGGCTACGATCAGGGCGAATTTCAGAGCCAGATATGGCGCAAATATTCCTTTCCTTTCTACAAACTTTAATAATCCGCCTGCTCAGACCTTTGACTGGAGTAATCTCTGGACCCAGATGGCGGCAGCCGATCCCTTATTCTTCTCCATACCCGTTACCGGAGCAACCTATGTGGATGCAGGTGTACATTTTGATTATGCCGGCTTCAAACTGATTGCACATAATATGGTGAACACGATGCTGACCCTGGGGGAGGGACCGGCCAGCGGAACTGGCACGGGAACTACGTATACCTCAACGTGGTCGAAGGTATCTGGCCCGGCCGGTGGAACCATTACAACTCCGACTACTGCCAATACTGGCTTAACTGGATTAATTGCGGGAACTTATGTTTTCAGGTTGACCGTAAAAGATAATACGGGCGTGACGGTATCGGATGATGTACAGATTACCGTCAACGCTGCAGCAAATAAACCTCCTGTTGCCAATGCGGGCATCGACCAGGGTATCACATTGCCAACGAACTCGGTTACGATCAATGGCTCGGCTTCTAATGATACAGACGGATCAATCGCGAGTTATTCATGGACTGAAATCAGCGGCCCGGCCCAGTTTACCATAACCAATAGCAGTGCAGCCACGACAACTGTTACCAACCTCGCAGCCGGTCAATACTCCTTCCAGCTCAAGGTAACAGACAACCTTGGTGCGACAGGGCTGGATACGGTTAAAATTAATGTTAGCCCTGCAGCAGTTAACCAGCCACCGGTATCAAATGCGGGCATTGACCAGGGTATCACATTACCAACAAACTCTGTTACAATCAATGGCTCGGCTTCTAATGATACAGACGGATCCATCGCGAGTTATTTATGGACTGAAATCAGCGGCCCGGCACAGTTCACAATAACCAATAGCACTGCAGCCACGACAACAGTTACCAACCTCGTAGCAGGTCAATACTCATTCCAGCTCAAGGTAACAGACAACCTGGGTGCAACAGGTCTGGACACGGTTAAAATTATTGTTAGCCCTGCAGCAGTTAACCAGCCACCGGTATCAAATGCAGGACCTGATCAGAGTATCACATTACCTACAAACTCGGTTACGCTTAATGGAACAGCCTCCAGCGATCCGGACGGTTCAATCTCATCCTATTTATGGACTAAAATAAGTGGACCTGCCCAGTACACCATAGGCAATAATACCTCAGCCAGCACATTATTGAGTAATCTGACGGCGGGTTTGTATTCATTCCAACTGAAGGTGACAGATAACGGAGGGGCTATAGCGCTGGATACAATTAAAGTAAACGTAAATGCAGCTCCTGCCAATCAATTGCCTGTGGCCAACGCAGGAGCGGATAATACGATCACTTTACCAACAAATATAGCAAACCTGAACGGTTCCGGATCCAATGACCCGGATGGTACCATTTCGTCTTACGTATGGAGCCAGGTTTCAGGACCCGCATCAGCAACAATATCCACGGCAACTGCTGCCTCAACCGGATTAGCAGGATTACAACAGGGGGTATATGTTTTCTTATTGAAAGTGACCGATAATTCAGGTGGTGTCGGTCTGGATTCCGCAAAAGTTACCGTAAATCCGGCACCCAATATGCCACCTGTTGCCAATGCGGGTGCAGGCAAAACAATAACCCTGCCAGTGAACAGCATAAGTCTGGATGGATCATTATCCTCCGATCCTGATGGCAGCATAAGTAGTTATGCCTGGACTCAGGTTTCGGGGCCTAGTGCATCGACGATTACCGGGGCTGCTACTTCTGTAGCCACTGTATCGGGTATGGTCGCAGGATTGTATACGTTCCAGTTAACCGTTACGGATAACAAAGGGGCCACTGCAACAGCTACGGTAAAAATTACCGTCGCAGCTGCTACCCCACAAGCACCCATTGCCAATGCCGGAGCGGACCGGACAATCACGCTGCCAATAAACAGTGTTATTATCGACGGAAGTGCTTCAAGTGCATCGGCAGGTGACAATATTGTAAGTTATACATGGGCTGAAAATTCAGGACCTTCCACAGTTAGTGTTTCCAATGGAGCACAAAATACCCTGAATAATCTACTGGCCGGCGTGTATGTATTCTCCCTGACTGTAACTGATAATAATGGTCTCACAGCTTCAGATAATGTGACCATAACTGTGAATAGGGCTAAGAATCAAAAACCTGTCGCAAATGCGGGTTCAAATAAGAATTTAACTTTACCTAATAAAAAATCTACCCTGGGTACCAGTGCCACCACGGTAGACAGCACTGCTTCAACTACCCTGGATGGTACCACTTCCTATGACCCCGATGGCAGCATTGTGGGCTTTAGTTGGACTCAGGTATCGGGTCCTTCATCGAGCACTTTATCCGGCTCAAATACCGCCATTGTCGCAGTGAGCGGTCTGATAGTAGGACAATATGTTTATCAGTTGACAGTAGTTGATAACAATGGGGACAGTTCAAGTTCACAGGTTAAAGTGATCGTATCTCCTGCGGCAAATGTATTGCCTGTCGCAAACGCAGGGCCTAATCAAAGTATAACTGGGCCGGCAAATACGGTCAACCTGGATGGATCTGCTTCCAGTGATCCGGATGGTTCGATTACAGCATTTAGCTGGGTTACTATATCCGGACCGGGATCGGTGACCATTAGTAATTCCAACACGTCTAAACCAACCGCTACCGGGTTGACGACAGGTGTATATATTTTCGAGTTGACTGTTACGGATAATAGCGGTGCTACTGCGAAGGATCAGGTAACGGTTATCGTTAATCCAAAACCTGTCTTACCAAACCAGACACCCGTGGCCAATGCCGGAACAAATCAGACTATTGCAGTACCAGCAAATAGCGCCTCATTGAGTGGTACAAGTTCATTCGATCCGGACGGAACCATTACGAGCTATGCCTGGACCCAGATATCCGGACCAAACAGTTCGGTAATTACTTCCGGGAATACGGCAACACCAACAGTGTCTCAGTTGATCATAGGTCAATATGTATATCAGCT
>JBGPBW010000072.1:0-19140 GCA_041481385.1 Puia sp. | reverse complement strand
TGGGAAACAACACGGGCAATGTGGCTGAAAAATCACAAACCGATGAACGCCCCGACCGTAAAAACTGGGATGACCAGCGGGGTTCCGGCAATACCAATGACCTCCGTGGTAAAATATTACGCATTCATCCGGAAAAAGATGGTAGTTATAGTATTCCTGATGGTAATCTTTTCGCAAAGGGCAAGCCGAAAACGCGGCCTGAGATTTATGTTATGGGAGATCGAAACCCCTGGCGTCCTTCGATTGATAGTAAAACCGGGTGGCTCTACTGGGGTGAAGTCGGCCCCGATGCCAATGAGGACACGAGAACTACGCGTATGGGAATGGATGAATTCAACCAGGCCCGCGGTCCCGGATTTTTCGGATGGCCATATTTTATCGGAGAGAATGTGGCGTATCCCATGTATAACTATTTGAATGATTCTGTTTCCGCGGGGAAAGACCCGACCAGGCCGACGAATTTTTCTGTCAATAATATCGGCCTCACTGAGCTCCCGCCAGCCCAGCCGGCCTTTATCTCTTATCCTTACCGCAATTCTGAGAAGTTTCCTTTGGTGGGTTCCGGTGCGCGTTGCGCCGTTGGTGGTCCTGTTTTCCATCGTTCCAATTTCCGCGGAGCAAAACGACCTTTTCCCGGATACTATGAAGGAAAATGGATCGTTGCTGATCTCTCCCGCGGGTGGATCATGGCCATTAGCATGAAAGAAAACGGAGACTATAAGTCGATGGAAAAATTCCTGCCAACCTATCTGCCCATAGAACCCATTGATATTAAATTTGGTCCCAATGGAGATCTCTATGTATTGGAATATGGCAGCAACTGGTTCAGGAAAAGCGATAACTCGAAACTGGTACGCATCGAATACAATTCCGGTAACCGCACGCCGATTGTTCATGCGTCTGCCAGCGCAAGCGGAGGCGCTGTTCCCCTGACCGTCCTACTTTCTTCAAAGGGAACAAAAGATTATGATGGCGATTCATTGAAATATCAATGGGTAGTCACTTCAGCGGGAAAATCCCCACTCACTTACAATGAAGCCAATCCATCCGCTGTTTTAAGTCAACCAGGCGAATTTACGGCTACACTTACGGTTACAGATCCACAAGGTGCAAAGAACAGCCAATCCGTCAGGATCGTTGCGGGTAATACCCCGCCTGAAATCGGGATGAGGATTTCGGGAAACCAGACTTTCTTTTTCCCTGGTACAACTTTTTCATACAATATAAAAGTGATGGATAAGGAGGATGGATCTGTAGACCCCCGCCAGGTTGCAGCCAGTATAGACTACACATCTGAAGGATTTGATTTTGCACAGCTCATCCAGGGACAACGCAGTGTGGACGCGTCCACCAAATACGCCGTTGCGCTTGCAATGATTAATAAAGTGGATTGCAACAACTGTCATCACCTGGATACTAAATCTGTCGGACCGATGTTCATAGAAATAGCGGAGAAATATAAAACTAAACAAGCCTGGGCACTGGACTCGCTGTCGAAAAAAATACGTTCCGGAGGCAGCGGTGTTTGGGGAACCGTCAATATGCCCGCCCATCCGTCCATATCACTCAACGACGCACATACTATTGTTAATTATATTCTGAACAGCAATCAGAAAACGATCAGGGCCCTTCCTTTGAAAGGAAACTATACACCAAAGATTCCGGCTGGTGACAACGGTAAGGGAAGCCTCGTTATCCGTGCGGCTTATACGGATAAGGGTGCCGAAGAATCCGGATTGCTCACAACGGAAGACGTAAAAATACTAAGAAGCCACCAGCTGAGCCCGGGTGCTGCCGACGTCCTCAGCAATGCAGAGGTCAATCTGCAGACCATGTTTGCCGTATCCCTCAATATTATACCAAAGCCTAATGGTTATATAGGATACAGGCAAATTGATTTTTCAGGAATCAAACAAATCGGGATTAGTGCTATTGCATTTCCGGCCATGGGATATGCGGGCGGTTCAATTGAAATCAGGCTGGACAAACCGGATGGGGATTTGCTTGGACGTGCGGAAATTGTGTCTGTCAATCCAACCTTTATGGTAGCGGATTCAGCTCAAAATGCGGGTGGTGCGAAAGCCAAACCCGCTAAGTCGCCTGTGACAGGAAAAAAACCGGCGAAAGCTCCCCAAAAAATTCCAGATGATTTCAATCCTTTTGCAGGTATGGGAATCAAATTGGATATCAAACCCATTAGTGGTTTACATGACGTATACTTTGTATTTAAAAATGACAAATCAAATCCGGATGCAAAGCTGATGTCTGTATCTAATATTCAATTCAATAATCATAAAGAGCCTTAACCAAGACGTTATTACATATTTATTTTAAATCAAACACCATGTACAACAGGAGAAAATTTTTCACTAATGCCGGCGCATTAACCCTGGGCGGGATTATATTTTCCGGAAAAGGATACGCATCCCTGCTCGGCAAATACGCACTGCATCCCGTAGGCCTGCAATTGTATACGCTGGGAGGAACGATAGATGACGACGTGCCCGGCACATTGAAAAAAGTAGCGGATATCGGATATAAAGACCTGGAATCTGCATTCAGTATAAAAGGATCATTCTATGGAATGACTTCTAAGGAATTTGCCAAACTGACGCAGGGTATGGGACTATCCTGGGTTTCACACCATGTGGGCGGCGCTCCATTTAAAATGCCTGCAGGCGGATTTAAAGTGCCACCCGGCATGGACACGACAAGGTTGCATCAGCTTAGGACTATGCCACCTCCGAAGAACCTTAAGGAAAACTATCAGCAGATAATAGACGAAGTGGCTGAAGGGGGCTTGAAATACCTGGTTTGTGCTTCCATACCGCTTGGATCAACGGCTGAGATAAATGAGTCTGTTGAAATACTCACTAAGTCAGGTGAAGCAGCCAGGAAAGCAGGTATTACACTTTGTTATCATAATCATACTCATGAATTTGAAAAAGTGGATGGGAAAATTCCTTATGATGCGCTGCTTCAAATCAATCCGGATATTTTAAAATTGGAACTTGATCTGGGCTGGGCGACCGTTGCCGGGGCAGATCCTGTAGAACTTTTTAACAAATATCCCGGACGTTTTCCACTATGGCATGTAAAGGATATCAATACACAAAAAGCACCGACGGAAATTGGAAACGGAACAGTAGACTTCAAACGCATTTTCGCTGCATCTAAAATTGCAGGTATGCAATATTTCTTTGTGGAACAGGATGGGGCTACACACCCGATCGAAAGTATTACGGAAAGTTATAAAGACATTACCACGAAAATTCTGGTATAAAGATTAGTATATGCAGTACATCGTAAAAATAAAAGAAATACTCTCGGTAACACACGATGTAAAATGTTTTCGGATAGAAAGACCGGAGGGTTTTACATTCTTACCGGGCCAGGCGACGGACTTATCTGTTAACCGGCCCGGGATGGAAGAAGATATAAGACCATTCACTTTTACCGCCTTAACAACGAAACCCTATCTGGAATTTACGATCAAACGATATCCGGATCATAAAGGGGTAACGGATTTGTTACACCAATTACAACCCGGGGATGAGTTGTTCATCCGTGATCCGTGGGGCGCTATTGCCTATCAGGGGCCAGGTTGTTTTATAGCGGGAGGTGCGGGTATAACCCCCTTTATTGCCATCTTCAGGAATTTATATGAGGAACGTAAATTAACTGGCAATCACCTGATATTTTCAAATAAAACTGTTGGGGATATTATTTACCGGGATGAACTGCTGAAAATGCTGGGGACAAATGCAAAATTCATTCTGACCAGGGAACACAAGAATAATTATGAAAGCGGGCGCATCGATGAGCAATTTATTAAGACACACGTGTCTGATTTCAATACTCATTTCTATGTCTGCGGCCCTGATCCCATGGTGAATGAAATTGTCAACACGCTACAAAAATTGGGTGCTTCAGTAGATTCTCTGGTATTTGAAAAATAAGAAGACGAGTTATAATTCTGCAACACACCCAGGCAGGACATCGTATCGAATGCTGGTATATGCGTAAATTACTAAAATGTTTGCTAACTGCCGTGCTTTGCACAATGACCACTTTATTGTGCACGGCACAAGTCAAAACAAAAGCTGGTGTGGAAGAGGCGATGAAAACGTACGATCATTTAATATTGGGCATGAATGCAGATTCTATTGCGCAGATCTATGCTCCGGATGGTGAACTGGGGAACATGGCAAAAGGGAGGGATTCCATCCGGAGCTTTCTGAATACTTTCAAAAATTTCCGGGTCTTGTCACAGACTTCCGAAACCAATAATATTTCGATTGATCGGGATTCTGCCATTCAAACAGGTGTTTACGGGCAGACCGTCATCATTCCTTCAAAAGACACCGTCACGGTTAAAGGCAGCTTCACTGCTCTGTGGATATGGTCGGGATCCGGTGGCTGGCTTATCCAGCGAATGGAGACGCAACCTGCAAAATAGTTGGATTATAATCCGTTGATGGTTGCCCTGTTCGCTTTATCCTTATAATGAACGAATCCTTCTGCTGCCCTGACGCCAGCTTCCAACCCTCTGAATTCCTCGAGAAGTTTGAAATAATTATTATAAGTGCCTTCGGGATCCTGGGTTTTGTGGGCAAACATGGCCGCCTTTTTTATATCACGCTGGTCGCTGATATCCACATAGTCTGTCGGCACAAATCCCATAGTCTCGCTGCCGGTATTGACTTCATAAAAGTATAACGTGAATTGCCTGCCCGTCCTGATCCAGGCTGTTAAGGCGAGCATACCTGTAACCTGGTGATCAGGGTGGGAATCGATTGGCCACTGGGTAAAAACAAGATCGGGATTTTCTGAAAGGATCAGCCTGCTCATTTCCTCATTCTTTTCTTTGCTGAGTATGGTGTTCCCATCTGTCTGACCGGCAAAGATTGCCTTGGCCTGCAATAGACCACAGGCGGTTTCCGCTTCCTTTGTTCTCAGGGCTGCAGACTCCGCAAAAGACTTGGAAGGATCACCGGCTTCTCCTCTGGTCAGATATATAAAAGTAACCGAATGTCCGGCCTTTGTAAATTTTGCCATGGTTCCACCACATCCGAATTCGGGATCGCCCGGATGAGCACCCAGGCAAACGACACGAAGTTTTTTTGCTGCAGGTTTTGCCCTAGGATTTGTCGTTGGATTATTTGTTGCGGCGATGAGTGGCGCAAGTGCCAGGCTGCCCAAGCCTGCTGAACTAACCCTGATAAAATGGCGTCTGGCTGATTTGTTTTTCATCCTGTAAAATTTAAATTGGTGTTCAAAGGCTGTTTCTTTTTGATTAATTGGTCTTATAACCGTCAAATATAGATGCTGAATGCCAACCTGGAATATGAACGTATATTCCTGATTAGTCGCCTCATATAGCCAGAGACCCTCCCAACCGGGTCAGGTTCAACCGCCTGATGTTTTCTTTTCAGCTTAATTGTATTATGAAGCAACGGTTTGAGAAATAATACTGTCAGGAGAATAGTACATGAATCAAAGCCAGTTGCTTCACGACTGCCTGAAAGGTAAGGCTTCCGCCCAGCGTGAGCTCTATACCCTTTTTGCCTGCCCGATGCTGGGCCTCTGTTATCGTTATACCAAGTCCATGGCTGATGCGGAGGATGTGCTGCAGGAAGGTTTTATTAAGGTGTTTAAAAATCTTCATCAGTTTACTGGTTCAGGTGAACTGGGAGCCTGGATCAGACGGATAATGGTCAACTCAGCGATTAATTACCTAAAAAAAGAAAGTCGTTATCAATATGATCTTTCTTTTTCCGATAAAACCCTCCACCCGGTTTCTGATGAAAATCCGGAACTGATTTTGAATGCGAAAGAACTTGCCGATTTGATCAGACAGTTGCCTACCGGCTATCAAACCGTATTCAATTTGTACGCAGTGGAGGGTTATGGTCATGGGGAAATTGGAAATATACTGGGTATTCATGAAGGTACTTCCAAATCGCAATATGCGCGGGCAAGGGCGTTGCTGATCAGTTGGATTTCAAAAAATGCTTTAGATCAAAAAACGGGCATCTATGCACGAAAATAAATTTGAGAGACAGGTGAGGGAAAAAATGGATCAGTTGGGATTTGATCCGACGGATTCGGTATGGACCCGTGTTGATCAGGAAATCAAAAAGGATAAGAAAAGGCGCAAACCCTTATTCTGGATTTTGCTAACCGGCCTGATCGTCGCAGGAGGAGTAACTGATTTGATGTTGAATCAAAAAGAAAATAAGCGGTCCGATGAAGCGAATCACAAAGTTCGGGCAGACGAATCCGGTAAAATAGTAAGCGCTGGCAGTAATTCGGCGTCTCTCCATTCAGAAAATCCGGCATTAGATACAAAAGGAGTAAAAATTAGTGCAAAAAAAATAAAAGAGAAGACGGAAAAAAACGCAGTTGCTGAAAATAACACGTTTCAGAAATCAGAAGATATCGCAGAGCCACCCATCGAAACAGCGGCTGCCAACGAAAATGCATTAAGTTCGGATACGCCAAAAGCCGCACCCGTGAGTGGAGAGCAAACGAATAAGACAGTCCGGGCAGATTCGGTTTCAGGAAAGGAAAACGCCAAAATCAAGAACAAGGATACAAAGAAATCGCCCTGGTCAATTGGATTTACGGGTTCCGTCGGGGCTTCGAATGTTAATCAGTCCCTTTTTCAGTCACAGAATCCGACAAGTCTTTCCTATTCCACATATTATCCTGCTAACGCGGTTTCAGGCCCCCCTGCAGTTATAAATACGCCTTCAGCAGCGAATGCTGGTTTTTCATTCGTTGTTGGTGTGTTTGTGAATCGGAACCTCTCTAAACGGATCGCCGGGTCAATTGGCCTGGGGTATCATTATTATTCAACCGGAATCCATATTGGCACCCCTGTCGATAGCGCACGTACGGTATATTCAGGATTTGCACTAAGCACTTCGGTCAATTCATATTACAGAAATGGCGACGGAAAGGATTATACAAATCAATACCACTTTATCGAACTGCCGGTAAATCTGAGTTTTCAGTTGAATAAAAGCCCAAAGACTCCTTTAAACTGGGAGGCAGGTGTTTCATTAGCGTGGCTGATAAGTTCTAATGCACTTCATTTTGATCCTTATACCAATGTGTATTTTGAAAACGATCAATTATTCAGCAAAATACAATGGAATGTCCAGACGGCGATCCTGATTGGATTCCCGGTTCATGATCACAAAATACAAATCGGACCCCAGGTTCAATATAGTTTAAGCAGTCTTTTGAAAAACAGTGGTTCCTATCCCGGACATCTTATCTATTTTGGATTGAAATGTTCTTTTATTCCATAATAAATTACCGGAGCATGCAACGTTACGGTTTGATGCAGAGTCAACCGTAAAACGCATGTTATGAAAAAGGAAATCAGGTCAGTCAGGATTTTTTATATTCCGGTTTTACTTATATTCCTGTTTTCAGGATGCATGAAAGACAGGGTCACCAGGACCTATAAAATCAGCACGCCTATTTATGAAGTGCTGACAACTTTCAGAGAGTCCGTCAGAAGCCGGCCTCCCACTAACATTGAAAATGTGGGCAAATTAACCGTGATTGGTAAATATATTTTGCTGTCCGAGCCTCTCAAGGGTATCCATATCATAGACAACAGTAATCCATCCAGTCCGAAAAACGTATCCTTCATCAATATACCGGGTAATGAAGACATGGCCGTAAAGGGAAACACCTTGTATGCTGATGCATATGGCGACCTCGTGAGTTTCGACATCACAGATCCTCGGAATGTGAAAGCAAAAGAATTCACAGCTAATGTTTTCCCCGATCATAGTAATTATTACCTGGGCAACTATATTCCGGGTGCCATCATTAACCCGGATTCCATTAATGTTATTATCGGGTGGTCAACCCGGGACACTACAGTCGACTATGATCCCGGAAACAATTTAATTTACCCGGGAGGGATAATGTATGCCGCCAGCTGCGCGAATTGCGCCTATATGGCGACAGCAGTTCCCAGCAGCAATGCAAATACTGTTGGAACGAATGGGTCAATGGCCAGATTCAGCATTATCAATGATTACCTGTATGCCGTGGGATACAGTAATTTGACCTCATTTGACATCAGCCAGCCTTTTACTCCTGCATATGAAAGTTCGACACAGGTTGACTTCCATGTAGAAACCATTTATCCATTAAAAGACAAATTATTTGTCGGTACGAATAACGGCATGTACATGTATGATATCAATGCGACGCCCGGAAATCCCTCACTGATCGGTCAGTTTACGCATGTCCGGGGTTGTGATCCGGTAATTGCTGATGATCATTACGCTTATGTTACGATCAACGATTCCAGCGCCTGTCTGGGTTTCAACAACGAGTTGCAGATCGTGGATATCAGCGTCCTTTCGAATTCATCCCTGGTGAAAGCCTATCCGCTTACCCATCCGGTAGGACTTTCCAAAGATGGATCCAACCTGTTCGTATGTGACGCAAAAGGCGGATTGAAAATATATAATGCAGCTGACGTCAATAATCTGAAGCTGATCAAACAATTGAACGACGGTGTGGTATACGACGTAGTGGCGGAAAACGGTTTGGCGATTGTCGTGGCGGCAGACGGATTATACCAATATGACTACACGGATTTGAGTAATATCCATTTAATCAGCAAACTCTAAAATTACTTTATGTTCAGAATAAAAATCTCGTGTCTCCTGATTTTGCTCGTCATGACATCAACATTCGTGTCGGCTCAGCAAAAGAGTTCAATCAATCTATGGAGTTTTCAATCCATTGCTAATGTTGGACTGCTGGAGGGGCAAACAGGCAGTGCTTTTCAGTTGCAAACCGTTAACGGAGCCCGTTATAAATCCTGGTTTGCCGGGGTGGGCTTGGGACTTGATTATTATCGGATCAGGACCATACCTTTATTTATCGATATCAGAAAAGAATTTGGCAAAAACAGTGGTAAACTTTTTATATATGCAGATGGGGGAATCAGTTTCGGTTGGGCGACTGACGCACAAAAAACAGGGTATTGGTTGAATGATCAGTTTCACAACGGTTTTTACAGCGATATGGGTCTGGGTTATAAGTCAGCTATTGGAAAAAAATCTGCTGTAGTCATCAGCATTGGGTACTCCTATAAAAAGGCAAACGAGAGTTACTCATCACCATACTATTACCCAAATTATTATGCCACCGATATCATGCCGCCAAATGACTCCAGGGAAAAGATCGGTTATAGCCTGAACCGGTTGAGCATGAAAATAGGCTGGGCATTTTAGCTCAGCCCGGCAGGTTCGCTTCAATAACTTAGGCCACCCGGTAAGTATTGATACCGGATCAATGGTCCTTTATTACAAAAGACCTGCATACCATTCAGCTGGACAGTCTCCGTGACCCCAGGGGATGGACAAATTTTTACCGCTCTGATGATCTGTCAGCCACATCCTATTTTTTCCTTGATGCACCCACCGATGAACTTCCCGTATTGCAAAATGTGATGACCAGGACCTGCAATCTTCGGGTAAAGCCGAAGATGCCTAAAAGGTAAAATGCACTAACTTAGGTAAGCCCATTAATCAGGTCAGTCGCTTCAATGATTAAATAAATATGGATAAAAAACCCGGACGCCGGTCTTTTCTTAAGAATATCAGTGCAGGCAGCGCGGCTGCGGCTTTTTTCCCTGCAGAAGTGCTGGTTAAAGCAACGATTCCTGAAGAATCATTTAGTGAAAAAAAGAAAACGCCTGATGCTGATAAACCTTCAGCACACAATTACAATGGTGCTTACCAGGGAGAATATCTGAACCGGGTCGCCTTTCCCATCGGCGGATTGGGTGCCGGCATGTTCTGTATGGAGGGAACCGGTGCCATTTCGCATGTTTCTATTCGAAACAAACCGGAGATTTTTAATGAACCCGGTATGTATGCCGCGATTTACGTAAAAGGTATTCCGAACGGCGCCAAATTACTCGAAGGTCCAGTGCCTGACTGGAAAAAATTTGGTCTGAAGGATTCGGGAAACGGCCTTGGCGGAGCGACAACCGGATTGCCGCATTTTCACAAAGCGTCTTTTATAGCCAGGTTTCCTTTTGGTATTCTTGACCTCAGTGATACGGATTTGCCATTGAGTGTTCAGGTAACCGGATGGAGTCCTTTTATTCCGACAGACGATGATCATTCCAGTTTACCGGTTGGCGCAATGGAATACAGGTTTATCAATTCCGGAAATACGAATCTGGAATCAGTCTTTTCTTTTAATGCTAAAAATTTTCTACGGGAAGAAAATGGTAAAAATAAAATTTCATCCATAACCAATGGATTTGTTTTATCAGAAGCAGGGGCAACAGAGAAACCATTTAAATCAGCGTTTGCCGTGTTCACCAGTGATGGCGCTACGATTGTGGATCACTGCTGGTTTCGCGGTGGCTGGTGGGATCCCTTCACCATGGCCTGGAACAACGTTAAAAACGGCGGATGCCATGCTGTTGAACCGGTGGGTCAGGATGCACCGGGAGCTTCTCTATTTATTCCGTTCAGTCTGAAACCTGGAGAGAAAAAGACAATCCCTTTGATGATGACCTGGTACACACCGGATTCAGATCAGACCTATGGTACCATGGGAATCAGAAAGGAAACCTGCGACCCTGCCAGTGGATGTTGTAATTCACCTTCTGATCTTGCACTCGATAAATATGATAAGGATTTCGATGAGAAATATTATAAGCCCTGGTACACCAGCCGATTCCGGAGCATTGAAGAAATTTCGAATTATTGGACCGGGCAATATGATGTTTTAAAAAAGGCAAGCACACTGTTTTCAGATTCATTTTATAACAGCACCCTTCCACCGGTAGTCATTGAAGCCGTCGCCGCTAACCTGACCATACTAAAATCTCCTACAGTGATGCGGCAGTATGATGGACGCCTGTGGAGTTTTGAAGGTTGCGGAGACGGGTGGGGTTGCTGTCATGGTTCATGTACCCATGTCTGGAATTACGCGCAGGCCATACCGCATTTGTTTCCTGCTTTGGAAAGGAGCCTGCGACACACGGAGTTTTGTGAGAATCAAAATATGGATGGTCATCAGAATTTCAGGGCAACCCTGCCGATTCATGCGGTAAGCCATGAATTTCACTCCGCAGCAGACGGTCAGCTTGGCGGGATTATGAAAGTACACCGTGACTGGCGCATCAGCGGCGACAACGAATGGATGAAGAAAATGTACCCGATGGTAAAACAGAGCATGGATTATTGTATCAAAACCTGGGACCCCCGGCACAAAGGAATTATTGAAGAACCGCATCACAATACTTATGATATCGAATTCTGGGGTCCGGATGGTATGCATTGCAGTTTTTATATCGGCGCGCTGAATGCAATGGTGGGCATGGGAGGATTTTTAGAGAAAGACGTGTCAAACTACAAAGACCTGGCTGCCAGAGGAAAAATATTCATGGAGACCAGTTTGTATGACGGTGAATATTTTTTTCAGGAAATAAAAGTAGAAGGACTAAATGCAAAAAACCCCGCTACGGAAAAATCATATGGTGGGGACTACTCCAAAGAGGCCATTGCACTGCTTGAAAAGGAAGGACCAAAGTATCAGTATGGAAAAGGTTGCTTATCCGATGGCGTACTGGGCGTCTGGATCGGCCAGATGTGTGGATTGGGAAACGATCTCAACCCTGTAAAAGTAAGCAGCCATTTGCTGGCAGTTCATAAATATAATCTGAAAAAAAACCTGAGCGAACACGCCAATCCCCAACGCCCGGCATTTGCCCTGGGTGATGAAGGCGGCCTGCTGCTTTGTTCCTGGCCGAAAGGTGGAAAACTTTCACTGCCTTTTGTTTACAGTGATGAAGTTTGGACGGGTATTGAACACCAGGTGGCATCTCACCTGATGCTATCCGGGCATGTAGAAGAAGGCATGGATATTCTTCGCTTATCCCGCAACCGTTATGATGGCCGCGTGAGAAATCCATTTAACGAATATGAATGTGGTCACTGGTATGCCCGCGCTTTATCCAGTTATGGTTATCTGCAGGCGCTGACCGGAGTTCGTTATGATGCCGTGGAGAAAACCTTGTATATCGATTCCCACATTGGTGATTTCACCAGTTTTCTTTCTACTGAAACCGGTTTTGGAAATGTGAGTCTGACAGGAAATCAGCCCTCCGTAAATGTTGTATATGGTTCTATACAGATTGAAAAAGTTTTGGTTTCCGGTAGGGCGACGGTTTTGAAAACTTAGTTTCCATGTTATACAGGTTTATACATGCTTCGACCAATCGATAACTTTTTTTTGAAACAGGAGGAACCTTTAAAAACATGCCTTTTGTTTTTGCGATCCCATATATTGAAACAAGACAGTAACCTAACGGAGTCCTGGAAATACGGAATGCCTTTTTATTGTTTCAATAAAAAAATGATTTGTTACCTATGGGTACATAAAAAATTCCGCCAGCCCTATATTGGTATTGTGGAAGGGAAAAAAATTAACCACCCGGAATTAATGCAGGAGAAACGGGCCAGAATGAAGATCTTACTGATAGATCCTGAGTCCGATATACCGCTGAAAAAGATCAATGGTATTTTGAAGGAAGTGATAGCTTTATATAAATAACCTAAGAAATGATACAAGATGAACAGTACAGTTCCCGATAACTGGTATGAGACTTTTTTTACGGGGATAAATTGTGAAATGTGGGAACGAGCAATTCCGGAGGAATGGTCCGCCAAAGAAGCCGCTTTTTTGATAGATGTTATGGCAATCGGAAGGGGATCCGCTATTTTGGATATTCCCAGTGGATTCGGGAGACTTGCCATTCCCCTGGCAAGAAAGGGATACAAACTGACCTGTGTTGATCTTTCAGAACGCTTCTTAAGCAGCCTGGATAAAATTGTTAAAGCAGAAAATCTACCTATTCGAATAATCCGGGAAAATATTTTATCTGTGGAACTTAAGGGATCATTTGACGGAGCGATCTGCATGGGAAATAGTTTCGGATATTTCGATTACGATGGTATGAAGTTGTTTGTAAATAAGGTCGCATCCTGTTTAAAAAGTGGTGCCCGCTTTGTCATCAATTCCGGCATGCTCGCGGAGAGCATACTGAAAAATATCCCAGCTGAAAAAACCTTTGTTCTGGGGGATTTATCCATGCAGGTAAACAATGAATATGTCGTAAGGGATAGTTATATGATCAGCCATCTGACCTACAAACAAAACGACCTGGTGGAGAAGCACGATTATAAACACTTTGTGTATACTGTGGGCGAATTAAAAAGATTCCTGCATTCTTTTGGTTTAAAAATCTTGAATATATACAAAGATGTCGAAAAAAACCTCTATGAATATGGTGACCCGCAGGCATTTATCGTCGCTGAAAAGGTAGCATGAATAAATTAACCATTCTTATAAGCTGTTTCATTCCATCGTATTTCATTTCTAAAACCGGTAACGGTAGTCTGATTATTAATCACCAGACACTCGATACCCATCATGCCGGCAAAATCCTGCATGATTTCACTTGACAGATTCTGACTATAACAGGTATGGTGTGCGCCACCTGCAAGTATCCAGGCCACGCATCCGGTTTTCAGATCGGGAGATGGTTTCCACAGCACACGTGCGACAGGAAGTTTTGGTAAATCCTCCGGTGGTTTGACTGCCTGTACATCCTGCACCAGCAGTCTGAACCGGTTACCCATATCAATAATGGTAGCATTCAAGGCCGGCCCCGGAGCAGAAGAAAATGCCAGACGAACAGGATCATCTTTACCCCCGATTCCCAGCGGGTGAATTTCACATGAAGGCTTTCCGTTTGCAATGGAAGGACAGATTTCAAGCATATGGGAACCCAATACCATTTCATTTCCCGGTTCCAGATGATACGTGTAATCTTCCATAAAGGAATTGCCACCGGACAGTCCGGTACCCATAACTTTCATGGCACGAACCAGTGTGGCCGTCTTCCAGTCCCCTTCGGCGGCAAAGCCATAACCTTTTGCCATCAGGCGCTGTACGGCTAAACCGGGTAATTGTTTCATGCCATGCAGATCTTCGAATGTATCGGTAAAACCCTTGTAGTTTCCGGCAATCAGGAAACTTTCGAGACCCAGCTCGATTCTTGCTGACTCTCTAAGGGAATCGTGTTTTTCTTTTCCCTTACGTAAAGGACCTGCCACCTGGTATAGATCTTCATATTCCTGGCACAGATGATCAATATCTTTATCCGGTACTTTTTGAATATTGTTTACAAGGTCCCCGATGCCATAAGTATTTACCGAATAACCGAATTTCATTTCAGCTTCTACTTTATCTCCTTCGGTGACCGCGACGTTACGCATATTATCACCAAAGCGAACAAATTTCGCACCCTGCCAATCATGCTTTCCGGCGCAGGACCTCGACCAGTCACTAATCTGGTGGTGCACTTCCTGATCATGCCAGTGGCCGACGACTACTTTCCGTTCCATACGCATGCGACTCATGATAAATCCGAATTCCCGGTCACCGTGAGCAGACTGGTTCAGGTTCATGAAATCCATATCAATCGTCGCCCAGGGAATATCCCGATTGAATTGTGTATGCAGGTGCAAAATGGGTTTTTGTATAATCTGCAAACCCCGTATCCACATTTTAGCAGGAGAAAATGTGTGCATCCAGGTGATGAGACCAATGCAATTTTTATCTTCATTGGACAACTGACAGATGGAATAAATTTCTTCAGCCGTTTTAAGAATGGGTTTGTATACAATACTAACCGGTATAAGAGCGGAACTGGTTAATGCCGATGTAATGGTTTTCGCATGCTCGGCCACTTCAACCAGTGTAGCTTCTCCGTAAAGATGCTGCGTACCAGTGAGAAACCATACTTCCAGTTTCTTTAAAGAAGTCATGTTCATGGCGTATTGAATTTTTTATTGACCATAATAACTATTGGGTCCGTGTTTTCGTTCATAATGTTTTTTAATAAGAGCTTCGGTAAGGCGTGGTGCCCCTGGGTTCAGTTGCAGGGTGAGTGAGGCCATTTGAGCAATATTTTCAAGTACGGAAGAATTATAAACAGCTTTGCTGGCTGAATTGCCCCAGGTAAATGGCGCATGATGGCCCACCAATATCATTTCCACTTCGAGGTAGGTTAATTTTCTTTCGTCGAGACAACGGACAATCTGGTAACCTGTTGCTGTTTCATAATTTGATTGAATGTCTGTTTCACCGAGTGCAGCAGCGCACGGAATATCAACTGTCAGATGATCGGCATGTGTCGTGCCGAATAATGGAATATCCCTTCCGCTCTGCGCCCAGGCTGTTGCATAAATCGAATGCGTATGGCATATACCGCTGATTGCGGGCCATTGCCTGTATAAAACAGCATGGGTATTTGTATCGGAGGAGGGACGTAATTTGCCTTCCACAATCTTTCCCTCAAAATCGACGATGACCATTTTTTTGGGTGTTAATTGATCGTAGGGAACACCGCTGGGTTTAATGGCAAAGACGCCGGAACGGGGATCGGCAGCACTCACATTGCCAAATGTAGATTGAACAAGATTCAGTTCAGGTAACATGCGATTTGCAGCGCAGGCTTCTTCCTTAAGCGTTTCATATGGGTTCATAGTCTGTGATCATTTTGAATCAGTTTACCGAAAGCCTGATAGCGTTTATATTTTTCTTCATATACCGGACTTAACTCTTTTCGCGGATGATAGGTTTTTTCAAAGCCGCTTCCCATGGAGGTCATAGCAGTTTCGACATTCGGGTAGATTCCGGCCACCGTCGCGGCAAACATTGAGGCGCCCAGGGCACAGGTTTGTTCTGAACTTGCTATACGCATCGGCAAACCAATAATGTCCGTAAGCAACTGGCATACAAAAGACGATTTTTTTGCAACACCACCCAGGCCAATCAAACCTTTTACCGGCACACCCTCAGATTGAAACCGGTCTACAATTGCTCTTGCACCGAAACAGGCAGCTTCGACCAATGCGCGAAACATAGCTGGTGCGTCGGTTGCGAGATTTAATCCCGCAAAAGCGCCAGTAAGTGACTGATCTGCATCCGGTGTACGCCGGCCATTCAGCCAATCGATAGAGATCAGATTCGAATCGGTGGGTGATAATTTTTCTGCTGCTGCGGTCAATGTGTTCAGGATTTGTTCAGGCCGCTGATCCTCCCTGATAAATTGAAGCGGCCAGCTGATGAGCTTTTCAAACCAGGCAAAAGCATCGCCGAATGCAGATTGTCCTGCCTCCATACCAATCATTCCGGGAATTACGGAACCCGAAATCTGACCACAAATACCTTTGACAAAAATATTTTGCATAGCTGATTCCGGGGCGATTAGGATATCGCAGGTGGAAGTGCCCATGATCTTGCTCAGGTGGTAGGGTTCAATCTGTCCGCCCACAGCTCCCATATGCGCGTCCATTGCACCTACGCCGACAATGACTTCGTGGGAAAGACCGAGTCGTTTTGCCCATTCAGCACTAAGTGTTCCCGCGGCTTTGTCCGCAGTGTACACCTTATTATACAGGCGTCGTGTAGCCCCCCTCAGTAATGGATCCAGGGAATCAATAAAATCATCCGGGGGAAGACCACCCCATTCAGTGGACCACAGTGCTTTGTGTCCGGCAGCACAAACACTCCGCTTCATATCATGGATATTGTTTCTGCCGGTCAGCAGATAAGGAATCCAATCACAATGCTCCACCCAGCTATAACAGGCATCCCGAACCGAAGCATCAGCACGCAGGATATGCAGCCATTTGGCCCAAAACCATTCTGAGGAATAAATGCCGCCGACATACTTCAGATAATTGACCCGAAATTTCGTAACAGCCTCATTGATTTCCACTGTTTCCCGGATGGCCGTATGATCCTTCCATAAAACGACCATGGCGTTTGGATTGTTTTCGAAGCCTGGTAAAAGTGCCAGTGCCGTCCCGCTCCTGTCGACGGGAAGAGGTGAGGACCCCGTCGTGTCTATTGAAATGGCTATGACTTTCGATGCAATTTCCGGTTTTGCCAGCGCAAGACATTCTTTGATGCTGTATTCAATTCCTTCGATATGATCAAGTGGATGTTGCCTGAACCGGTTTTCGGCAGCGTTACTATAAAGCCCGTCCCGCCAGCGTGGATATAAAAATACTGATGAGGAAATTTCGGTTCCATTGCGGGCATCAACCAGTACCGCGCGGACGGAGTCGGTGCCGAAATCCAGCCCAATCACATAAGCAGCGGTATTAGCAGTCATGTTTAACCGTTTGCGGGGAGCAAGGTATAGATTTCATATTGATAAATGTACAAAATACATTGCGCAAATAACCTGGCGAGGCGATAATGCGTTGGCGTTTTATCCATATGAATCCTTGTTTGTCAATTCAGTATATTGCCGGTATTAGCTAAGATATCTTAATAATAAGTATGCATAAACTTTCTGCATTCATTACATGTTATTGTTTCTTTGTTTCTTCTGTTATGGCTCAAAATATAAACCCTTCACTTATTTCAGGTGAAGAATGGAAAGACAAACAGGGCAATTTTATAAATGCTCACGGTTCGGGTGTATTATTCTTTGGAGATACTTATTATTTATTTGGTGAAATTAAAAAGGGTGAAACCCATTTAGTGCCCGGACAGGATTGGGAGGACTACCGCGTACCGGCAGAAGGCGTTGCCTGTTATAGTTCCAAAGATCTGCTGCAATGGAAATTTGAAGGCATCGCTCTTGCTGCGACTACGACGGATCCGGAAAATGACCTGGATACAGGTAAGGTAATTGAAAGACCAAAAGTCATTTACAATGCAAGGACCGGGAAGTTTGTCATGTGGCTGCATATTGATAAACCCGATTACAGTTTTGCACGAGCCGGAACTGCGGTCAGTGACCGGCCGGAGGGACCCTACCACTATTTAGGTAGTCTAAGACCCAACGGACAGGAGTCCCGCGATATGACGCTTTTTAAGAATGACGACGATAAGGCTTATCTCGTGTATTCTTCCGAGCAAAATAATACAATGCATATTTGTCTTCTATCCGAAGATTATCTTTCCCCTTCTAAACAGTATAGTCGGATTTTAATAAATCAGAGAAGGGAAGCACCTGCATTATTTAAATATGACAGTAAGTATTTTCTGATCACTTCCCTTTGCAGCGGATGGAGTCCCAATGCCGCGCTCTATTCCATTGCAGATAGCCTGATGGGCAATTGGGAAAACCAGGGAAATCCCTGCTCCGGTCCGGGAGCAGATTCCAGTTTTGAATCACAAATCAGTTTTGTGCTACCGATACATGAAAAAACCGGATCGTTTATTTTTATTGCAGACAAGTGGAATAAAACCAATCTCTCTGAGTCCGGTTATTTATGGCTTCCCTTTCAGATCGACAAGGAAGAATTAAAAATTCAAATCAAGGAATCTGAAATACCCGGCAATTAATTTCCTGTAAAATTTATCTGGAAAGGAAATTACCCGGCAGGCGCATGCCCCGTTCGTCAGCCAGTACTTTAGTCATCACTTTTTGAAGGCCTTTCGGAATAATATCTATTTCTTTCGGAGTAAGGTCCTGAAGGATTTCAAAAAATTCATCCTCATCATCATAGTAACCGAAATACAATTCGTACCGGTTGTTGATATGCAGTCTTAAAGATATTTCCTTGTCTTCCTCATAATTGTGCATACTGATAACGGCCCATTGCTCATTGTTCTCAAATTCAAACCGGACTTCCACCGTATCCTTACTAACGACCTCGGTCACCAGTTTCTCAATCATCTCACCGGAATGGTTTTTTACCAGTTCTTCATTCGTCATATACTGTATTTAAATACCTGTTGAAGGTAAATAATAGCAGCTGAATGCAGTTATTCCCCTTTTGGGCCTTAAAACCGTCATTCAGTATCGGAATATTTCCCGTTATTGGAAAATCTTAAAAAAATCCGATTTTATTTCCAATATTCTTCATGTTTTCTGTACAAGTTTGCCTCTGAAAAACGTTTAATAAAGCTATATAATCCGTTTTTACCCAAACTACCTGAAGCCCTATGAAACCCATAGATTATTTGTATTTCAACATTTACAATCACTTTTACCAGCGAGGTTATGCGTCCCGCGAGTTTTATGCCCGCATTCAGGCTATGTAT
>JBGPBW010000071.1:0-19156 GCA_041481385.1 Puia sp. | reverse complement strand
CTGTTGATTATGATGAGAATGACGTGAAATCCATGAAGGATTATATGCAGCAAACTTCCGAAATGCTGGAACTGGCCGGATGTAAAAACATTCAGACATATGATACGCACCAGGCACCGGGTCTGGACATCCACGAGATGGGCGGATGCCGCATGGGGAAGGATCCCAAGACATCGCTGCTAAACAAATACAATCAGTTTCATCTTTGCCCGAATGTATTTGTAACCGATGGTTCAGCCATGATTTCAACCAGTACACAAAATCCATCGTTGACATTTATGGCATTTACGGCACGTGCCGTGGACCATGCTGTTTCAGAATTAAAAAAAGGAAATATTTGAATACATACGACGCCATAGTAATTGGCTCCGGCATCAGTGGTGGATGGGCTGCTAAAGAACTTTGTGAAGCAGGATTAAAAACACTTGTGCTGGAAAGGGGTCGCGATGTAGTACATATCAAAGATTATCCAACTGCGAATATGGCTCCCTGGGAGTTTCCTCACCGGCAGGAACTGACAGAAAAATTCAGAAAAGAAAATCCACTAATCACCAGGGCTGCAGGATTTGACGAGGCTACAAAACATTTTTTTATCAGGGATGCCGATCATCCTTATGTTCAGGAAAAACCATTTGACTGGATCCGCGGATACCAGGTGGGTGGCAAGTCCCTGATCTGGGGAAGGGCCTGTCCGCGTTGGAGTAAATATGAATTCATCGCCCCGGCACGCGATGGTTATGGAATAGAATGGCCAATCGGCTATGATGATATTGCTCCCTGGTACAGTTATGTGGAAAGATTTGCGGGCATTTGCGGAAACCTGGATGGTCTGGAAGCCATGCCCGACGGAGACTATCTGCCGCCATTCGAATTCAACTGTGTTGAAAAAGACCTTCAGCAAAAAATCAGGTCAAAATATAAGGACAGGTTCATGATTCATGGCCGCTGGGCTCAGCTTACAGAAGCAAAAGAAATTCATAAAAAACAAGGAAGAACCAGATGCCAGGCCCGTGATCTCTGTATGCGGGGATGCCCCTTCGGCGGATATTTCAGTTCCAATTCCTCGACATTACCCTGGGCTGCTGCAACCGGGAATCTGACCGTCAGACCATTTAGTGTTGTTCATTCCATTATTTATGATGAACATAAAAATAAAGCGGTCGGTGTACGCATCGTGGATGCGAATACCCACGAATCGACAGAATATTTTTCCCGTATTATTTTTATGAATGCATCGGCATTGAATACCAACCTGATCCTGTTGAATTCTACTTCAAAACGGTTTCCGGCAGGTCTGGGTAATGATAACGGGTTACTTGGAAAGTATGTTTGTCACCAGAATTACCGCGGATCTGTTGGGGGAAATATTCCAGGTTTTGAAGACAGCTATTATTACGGGAGGAAACCAGCGGAATGTATGATGGCCAATTTCCGCAACCTGAAAAAACAGGAGATGGATTTTGTCGGCGGCTACATGGCTTTTATGGGATGTTTCAGAAGGAGGGGGGCGACCACCGACGGGCCCCAGATAGGAGAGGATTATAAAAAAGCATTGTCGGAAGCCGGCTCCTGGGGTTGTTACATGTATATGCAGGGCGAAACCATCCCCAAAGAAACCAACCGGGTGTATCTCAGTAAAGACAAAAAAGATGCATGGGGCATACCCCTGTTGGTTGCAGATATCGGCTATGATCACAACGACGAACTGCTGTTAAAAGATTTTCTGGAACAGGCATCTGAAACCCTTTCCAACGGAGGCGTAAAGAATATTGAACAGTTCGATAACCGCTGGCCTCCGGGGCGCGATATACATGAAATGGGCGGCTGCCGAATGGGAAAAGATCAGAAGTCTTCTTTGCTAAATAACTGGAATCAGCTGCACCACTGTAAGAATGTTTTTGTTACCGACGGAGCGTGTATGACCAGTACGGCCAACCAGAGTCCATCCATTTTATACATGGCTTTAACAGCCCGGGCGGCCCAATTTGCAGTAAATGAATTGAAAAAACAGAACTTATAAGAAAAATACTATTGGATAACGAATTATGTGAATAAACGGTACATATTAATTAAAATTAAATGTAACTTATTATACGATTTTGTCTTAAAATTGTACTGAAAATGGTCCTCGTTAACAACTTATTTACAAAACCACCTTCAGTTATGAGCAAAATCACATTAAAAACATCTTTACCATTTCTCATCTTAGTAGCAATTGCCACAGTCGCTTTATTTGTACCTACGATGGCAAATTTTGATGATGGTAAATACAACGGGGCTGATACCGCCTGGATTATCGTTGCCACGGCACTGGTATTCCTGATGACACCGGGACTGGCTTTCTTTTATGGTGGGATGGTGAACCGGAAGAACGTTATCTCGACGATGATCAAAAGTCTGATTGCAGCTGGTCTGGTCAGCGTGCTTTGGGTCGTAGTGGGATACAGCCTTTGTTTTGGAGAAAGCTGGCATGGTCTGATTGGCAATCCATTTACGCATTTGATGTTTAAGGGTGTGAATTCCGGAAAACCCTGGGTTTTTATGCCGACGGTTCCACTGACTTTATTCGCACTTTTTCAGCTGATGTTTGCGATCATCACACCGGGCCTGGTTGTGGGTGCCGTAGCCGAACGGATTAAATTCAGTGCATACGTTTTATTCATACCATTGTTCAGCATTCTGGTATATGCACCGCTGGCCCATTGGAGCTGGCACCCTGATGGGATTCTTGCTAAAATGGGGGCCCTGGATTTTGCGGGTGGAACGGTAGTGCATATTTCTGCAGGTTGTGCGGCGCTGGCCGGAGCTATGGTCCTGAAACAAAGAAGAAGCCATATCATGCACAAAGAAATTCCACCGGCGAATATTCCCTATGTATTGATCGGAACCGGATTACTGTGGTTTGGCTGGTTTGGTTTTAATGCCGGCTCTGCTGGTGCAGCCAGTGCCCTGTCCGTATCTGCATTTGCCACGACAAATACAGCAGCGGCTGCGGCAGGACTATCCTGGATGTTCTTTGATGTGATCAAAGGAAAAAAACCTTCGGTTCTAGGGTTCTGTATCGGAGCTGTCGTTGGCCTGGTTGCCATTACACCGGCAGCGGGTTTTGTAGCCATACCGCAGAGTATTTTCATAGGCGTGATTGCTGCCGTTATTTCAAATACCGCTGTTTATTTCCGTTCAAAAACCAGGGTGGATGATACCCTCGATGTATTTCCCTGCCATGGTATTGGTGGGATGGTGGGCATGTTGATGACCGGCATATTTGCTACAAAAGCGGTTAATGCTGCGGGTAATGATGGCTGGTTCTACGGCAACTTTTCTTTTTTCCTTACGCAGGTAAAAGCATTGCTGATCGTGGTTCCGTATAGTTTTATCGTTTCTTATGGAATTTTTAAATTCATTAACTACCTGTTGCCGATCCGTGTTTCCCAGGCTGAAGAAGAAGAGGGCCTGGATGCCAGTCAGCATGCAGAAAAATATATGCAGGGACATTTGATCGTAACCACTGAAAATGGCGTTACAGAAAAAGAAGCCCTGACGTTTTAGTGTTGGTTGAGAGGATTCAGTCCTTTGAGGGGAAAACAAAGGCTGGACATAAAGGCAAAAGCCTCCATATATAACCAGAACTGTTCACATTCTCGTAAATTTGCACTCGGTAAAATTTGTACTGATTGAAATATTTACGGGCTGTTAATAAATACTTCTGGAAATATAAATGGAGGCTTTTGCTTGGCCTCCTTTTTGTAATCCTGTCCAACTATTTTCGAATACTCGCACCCCAGGTTACCGGTTATGTGGTGAACACCGTTGAACGGGAATTATCGGCCCAGGTGCACGCAAAATCCTCAAAGCCCGTCTCTGCCGAAATGCAGATTCAAAATGCAAAAACCAGAAAATCGGATACCGCCAATTATGATATCCTGGTAAAAAAATTCATACGAACCTTAAATTCCACAAAACAGTCATTCGGAAATAAAGTAGTGATTTCGGGAATTACCCTGCTCGTCCTGGCCATCATCGGAGGAATATTCATGTTTCTCATGCGCCAGACCATCATTGTCATGAGCCGGCACATTGAATTTGATCAGAAGAATGAAATTTACCAGCACTACCAGCAACTGGACATTTCCTTTTATAAAAGCCACAGTACAGGCGATCTTATGAGCCGGATGGCAGAAGATGTGAGCAGGGTGCGGATGTATACCGGTCCTGCCATCATGTATCTGGTGAACCTTTTAGCCACAATTGGCTTCAGCCTGTATTTCATGATCCGGAAAGACGCACTCCTGACGGCCTATGTACTGGCGCCCCTGCCCATTCTTGCCGTTACCATTTATATGGTTAATAACCTGATCCACCGGAAAAGCGAGCGGATCCAGGCGTTGCTCAGTAACCTCACCACCAATGCACAGGAATCCTACAGTGGCATACGCGTAATTAAATCCTTTGTTCAGGAATCTGCCATGCTTCGCTTTTTTAGCGTCAACAGTGAGGAATATCGGAAAAATGCGATAGGACTGGCCAAGGTGGAAGCCATTTACTTCCCTTCCATGGGTCTGATTATTGGATTAAGCACCCTGCTGACAATCATGATCGGTGGATTTTATGTGGTCCAGGGTACTCACCAGACCGATCTGGGTACCATTACAGAATTCGTGATTTACATTACCATGCTCACGTTTCCCGTGAGTGCCATTGGGTGGGTTGCCAGCATGATCCAGCGGGCGTCTGCTTCTCAGAAACGACTGAATGAATTTCTGGAAAGCAAACCGGTAATTCAGAATGAAAAACAACCCGTGAAGCAATCCCTCAGTGGAAAAATTGTTTTCGATCATGTCGATTTTATCTATCCGCATACCGGTATCCATGCACTGAAAAATTTCAACCTGGACATTCGTAAAGGAGAAAAAATAGCCATCATCGGCAGAACGGGCAGCGGCAAAACAACTATAGCACAACTGCTGCTGCGCTTTTATGATCCAACGAGTGGCAATATCCTGATGGATGGAAAGAATCTCCGAACCTTCAATCTTCCCGGTTTCAGAAATCAGATCGGTTATGTTCCCCAGGATGTTTTTTTGTTCAGCGATACCGTTACCGGAAATATCCTGTTCGGATCAGATCATCACTCGGTGAATGAAGCAAAAAAAGCTGCAGTTGCAGCCAGTATCGATAAAGAAATTTCCCAGTTTGCTTCCGGTTATGATACCCTGATCGGTGAAAGGGGTGTCACTTTAAGCGGAGGTCAAAAACAAAGGATCTCGATTGCCCGCGCCCTTGCAGGTGATCACGAAATCGTAATTTTTGACGACTGTCTGAGCGCAGTGGACGCCCGTACGGAAAAAGACATCATTACCAACCTCTACAACTATCTCCAGAATAAAACAGCCATCATCATTACCCACCGGATTTTCACGCTGTTTGACTTTGACCGCATCATCGTCCTTGACCAGGGTAGTATGGTGGAAGCAGGAACACATGAAGAACTGCTGGCACGAAACGGTCATTACACCCGGCTTTTCGAGCAGCAACAGAAAACCGGCGAGGAACTCCAAACCCGCGACTGACGGGGTTTCGCGTAAAACTACGCATGTCGAAACAAATTGGGGAATTTTTTGCCAGTTCCATAACAATATTATATTTGTATGGGCTTGCTCAATTTTTGAACCTAAAACAATCAACGTGGCTTACGAGAACAATGACAAACGGATGGAGAGCGTATATAGCAAACGGATCAGGGCCGGTAAGCGCAGGACCTATTTTTTTGACGTACGGGCTACACGCAGCAACGATTATTATCTGACGATTACCGAAAGCCGGAAAAAATTTAATGAAGACGGTTATGACCGCCACAAGATCTTTTTGTACAAGGAAGACTTCAACAAATTCATCAAAGCGCTTACTGAGGCCGTGGATTATGTAAAAACCGATCTGATGCCTGATTTTGATTTCGATGCCTTTAATCACGATCAGATTCCGGAAAACGGTGAAGCTCATCATGAAATTCATGATTCACCCCTGGATCCGGTCGTTCAGGTCACCGAACCTGAGCCAGTAAAAACTGAAGTGGAACCAGCGACCACAGAAACATCTTCTTCTGCTTCTGACCACCTGGAAGAAGTGGATAAGTGGTAAGGAAAGTTAATGGTTAAGAGTTAAGAAGTTAAAGGGCGGCCGTTTCTCAAAAACGATCCGTCCTTTTTAATTTTTACATTTCACTTCAATAAATCCAGCAGCGCGTTTTGTAATATTTGCCCAATAAAAATGATTGTAAAACGCTGCAGGTGTTTCTGAATCAGCGTCCTTTATCCGGACGACAGCATCTGCAAATCCCACCCAGTCACCATCCTGACAGATAACCAGGTTTTGACTACAGATCCCGGGATCAATGCCTATGGCACCGTTAGCCGACGATACGGCCTGCAGGCCATAAGCCAGGGCTTCCACCAGTTTTGTTTTAATACCACCCCCGGAAATGACCGGGTTCAGAAATATCTGACCCGCGGTGAGATAACGCTCAAGGTCATCAACAAATCCCAAAATCCGGACAGAAGGGTAGGACCTTTTCGTCACGGATTCAGGAATGTCCAAACCTAAAATCAGTATCAGGTAAGATAAATTTTTATCCTGTAATAAGGGATTGATCCGGTGAAGTAGATTTTCCAGCGCTTCCAGGTTGGGACTATATTTGAATGCACCGTTGAAAATCAACAATTGTGTATCGTCCGGTATCTGTAATTCACGCCTTAGGATTTTTCCTGTTTCCTTTCGTTTTTCTGCCAGTACAGGTTGTGATAACTCTGTTCCGAAACTTACCGTCAGGCAGGAATCGGGATTCAAACCAAATGACTTAATTGCATAGGCACGGTCTTCATCCTGTATGAAGAAATTAAAATCTGCATTCCGGTGCGTATATTTTTCGTACTGCCACAATATCCGCCACCACCATTTCCCGAGGCTTTTCCATCGTATCCCTTCGATATTGTGTGAATGTACAACCAGTTTTATCCTGCAAAATTTTTTCAGGAGAATGCCCAACCAGCCGTAGTAGGGGTGTTCGAGAATCAGGTGGGAAGCCTGATGATTGCGGATCTGTTTCCGCAGGGTAAAAAAGATAAACGGGTTGATGTAGCGTAAACGGGAGTTGGACAAGATATTCAACAGCGCATATCCCTCAGCGAAAACAGGATCATTCTTTTCTGTCGTGATGATGGTTACCTGGTGAAACTTAGAAAAATATTTATAAAAAAGAGAAATACCTTTTTGTCCGCCGGATCTTGCAGGAAGAAAAGGATATGAAACTAAGGAGATGATATTCATTTTACGAGCCTAACGCCTAAAGCAAAAGGCTTAAGGCATAACGCTTAAGGCCTAAGACTTCAGGCTTAAAGCATTTTGTTAATTGTTATGTATTGTATTTTCCTTGATAATAGCATATCATTTCAAGCGTCACATTCAGCCTTTAAGTTCTACTTCTTCATTTTTTTTAAAATAGTTTATCAGCCATTTGGCACAGGTGATGAGAACACCTAATATCAGCAAATAAGTAGCAATACCCGCGTAGATACTGAGCTGGTTACCTAAAATATATGATTTAGGTTCGAACCGTAATTCTATTATATGATCACCTGCCGGAACTGCCATACCTCTTAACACATAATCAACCCTGCAATAAGGCGCAGGTTTCCCGTCAATAAAAGCATTCCAACCTTTATCGTAATAGACTTCACTGAATACCGCGAACTGGTTCGTATTCGATTTAAAATTGTAAGAAATTTTATCATTCAGGTTTTCTATGAGACGAATATTGGCCGCAGTGTCTTTTACCGGCGGAAATGGAATTTTATCTTTGAACGATTTTTCAATGATTGCTGTATCCCGAACATTGATACTATCCAACGCCGCCATTTCCTGATCGGCATCGTTTACAAAAAAAAGAGAAGATACCAGCCAGCAGGATCCGTAAGCGCCATTATTGAGTACGGCAACTTCCTTTCCATCCTGACTTTTCTGGATAACGTACTTTGTGTTTAACATATTATAAACCCGCTGGTTCCCCTTTAGGAGCTGGTGCTCGATCAGGTCGTTATACAGAGCGAGTTTTGCCGGATGATATCCACCCACCGAATTATGAAAATAGGAGGTATGGGCATCCTGAAATGGGTCTCCGCCGGCGATATCCAGCACACGAAAATTCTTTTCCGGATCTGCATTGATCTGCAAATCCGCATTGGACATGGTAAACGAAGTTTCTATAGCTTCGGGTTCGGAGTAGCTATCCTCACTTAAGTATTTTCTTCCTTCGGCAAGCAGGTCATAGGTTGAAAATAAAAGCAAACCAACTAAGAGTACCTGCGATTTTATCTTCCCACGAAAATATAGCCAACATAAACCTGCAGACAGAACAACAAATATGATACTTCGTAACAGGTCAGCCTGGAATAATGACTGCCGGTCTTCACGAAGTGCAGGGAGCCAGCTGTTAACAGTTTGTACCGCTTGCTGTTGTATTTCAGGTGTAGGTTGCTTGCCCCTGGCCATTTGGTAAATAAGATCTGAGACGAGTTTTGAATTATCAGCATTCGACTTGAAGTCGCTCATTAAGTATATCAATACACTTAGCAGGATAAGAGCGCCGGAAATATAGAAAGTGTTTTTAAGTTTTTTTGTAAGAATTTCCCGTTTTTCAGTTGAATCGACAAACTGTTGCAATCCAAGTACCGCCAATAGTGAAAATCCAAGCTGAGGCATGACAAGAGCCATAGAGGGCGCCCTGAACTTATTGTATAACGGAAAGTTGTCAAACAAAAAATAGTTGACAACAGCAAAATGTCTTCCCCAGGCAAGAACAATACCTGTAACGCAAATTGAAAGGATCCACCATTTGTGCCAGCTTTTTACATACACCATACCGAGTATAAATAAAAAGCAGATGACCGCCCCCAGGTATACAGGACCGGCCGTATTAGGTTGATCTCCCCAATACAAACGATTATTAGCCATGCCCAAAGCATAATCCTCGGGAAAACCCAATTCAGTTATCTTATCTGCAAGTTTCGAATTCCCGGAAATTTCTCTGCCGGCAGAACCACCGCCCTGCATTCCAGGAACAAACAATGTAAGTGTTTCAGTTATCCCATAACTCCAGGAAAATGCGTAATCTTTATTCAGGCCCCCTTTAGATTTGTTTCCAGCATCTTTCGCAGTAAGTTGTGATTTTCCGCCCCGCATTGTTTCAGTAACTAATTCTCTGGTCGGCATCAAAGTGTAGGCATAATTTAACAAACCCAGCAGTAGTGAAAAAGTAATCAGGAGATAAGAAATCAGTAAGTGTTTCCATTTTTTTTCCTGCCATTGGGTGATAGCGAAAATCAGGGCGATAATCCCGATAATTAATCCTGTATAATACACAATCTGCAAATGTTGAATACTTACTTCCAATGAGAAAAAAATGGTCATAACCGCGGTCCCTCCCAGGTATTTTCCTTTAAGGATCAGCAAAACGCCGGCAATCACAGCGGGCAAATAACCAATAGCTATCAACTCTGTATCGTGACCAGCGACAACAAGGATTGGGTTAAACGTGGCAAAACCATAGGCCAACGATCCGAGTAATGAAATCAGTAAACTCAGTCCGAAAACCTGCGTAAGAATGTAAAAACAAATGCAGGCACTGAAAAAGAAACATATTGGTTTCCAGGGTGTTTTTCCCAAAAAGAATATCCAATTCAAACGGGTAATATTTGTATTGAAATCGTGGGTGCTCTCAATGGCAATATTATATGCCGGCATACCACTAAACATCGATTCTGTCCATAGCGGCCAATGTCCATATTTTTCTTTAAAATCATTCGACTGCTTCGACATCCCCATATATCCCTGCACGTCAGCCTGGCGCAAAACCTTACCTTCCAGTGCTGTTTTATTATAAGCTACAGATACAATCAGAAAAACAACAATTGCAATGATATGCGGCAGGGCTTTCTTCAGAAGCGGTGAATTCATACGATGAAACTGATTAATCAGGCAAAATAATGCTATTTTATGCAGAAATTTGGATTTTTGAACCATGGCCTTACTCAGGATGTTTCATCGCGCAGCTTTCATCTGTAATCTGTGTTTCCTTTTAGGCCTGATCATCTTAAAAATCAGGCATCCGGTAAATTCCGGACTGAGTTCATTGATCCTGGTTCTGGGATTTTTTGTGTCAGTCGTTTTAAATATTGTTGTAAATGTTTGGATGGGCCTGCTCCGGTTTTCAAATAAATCAATAGAAGGAATTCCACGCTGGCTCATTTGGGTGAACGGAGGATTTCTTGCCATCCAATTAATCTTAATGCTCAAATGATCAGAAAAATCCTCGACGATAAACCGACCAAACTCTTTATTTTCTTTACCGCATTTTTTGTTGCGAATGCACTTATTTGTGAGTGTATCGGGGGTAAGATTTTTTCGCTCGAAACGACCCTGGGGTTTAAGCCTTTTTCCTTCAGCCTCTTTGGTTACCCGGGACTTTCCTTTTCGCTTACCTGTGGTGTTTTATTGTGGCCCCTGGAATTTGTGATGACCGATGTTGTAAATGAGTATTATGGTCCCAAAGCCGTGCGTAGGATTTCGTTTATCGCAGTAGGACTCATATCATATGCATTTCTCATGTTTTTCATGGCCATGAATACCGCACCTGCAGGTTTTTGGGTGTCGAGTAATCAAACCAGTGGCGTTCCGAATATGCAGTCGGCCTTCAGTGCCGTATTCGGGCAGGGGATGCGTATCATTATCGGCAGCCTCGTGGCTTTCCTGGTAAGCCAGATTGTTGACGTGACCATTTTTCACCGGATCAAAAAAATAACAGGAGAGAAGCATGTCTGGCTGCGTGCGACGGGTTCCACCGTTGTGTCGCAGTTGGTGGACAGTTATATCGTATTGTTTATTGCATTTTCCGGAAAGTTCAGCTGGCAGCAGATCCTGGCCATCGGGATGGTGAATTACACTTATAAATTCATCATGGCAATCGGGTTGACGCCTCTGATATACCTGATTGAAAGATGGATAGAAAAATATTTCGGCCACGAATTAACGCATCGCATGAAACAATCTGCGATGGGGAATGATGTTGGTTGACGGTTGGCGGAATTTCAAACTATTTTGATCTCCATAACATAATCATCCATAAAATGACCTCCGCCAATATCCAATAATTGTTCCTTCTTTACAGTGAATCCCAGGTTGCGATAGAAGCCTACTGCCTTATTAAATCGGTTGACATTTAACTGCAGGCTTCGGCCCCCTTCCGATTTTACACGCCTGATGACGTCATAAAGCAAAAACCTGCCCAGGCCCTTTCCCTGCAAGCCACTATTAAGATATATTTTATTCAATTTGAAATCCCCGGGATCATTCAATCTGGTATAAGAAGCATAGCCCGCAGCTTTGCCTTCAAAATATATGATTAGAAAGACCTGCCCGGATTCCAGCTGGGACTGCAGGGCTTCCGGGGTATAAAACAGGTTCATCATATAATCCACTTGACCTGCGGAAACTATATTTTCATATGTAGCGGGGAAAATAAGTTGCGCCAATTCACGGACCTGCCATAAATCTTCCTTTGCGGCTAAACGCACTTCGATACCGGGAATAAAAGTTCCGCCATGATTGTCCATGATTTAAAAATACATCATTCTGTTTTTAACTTTCTGTGACTAAAATTGTAAATATAAAAAACAACTTATGGAACACAGACAATTGGGGAGATCGGAAATCGGGGTATCACCTTTTGCACTGGGAGGAAATGTGTTTGGATGGACGGTTCCCGAATCCGGCTCTTTTGAAATACTGGATTTATTTGTAGACTCGGGCTTCAATTTAATTGATACAGCAGACGTATATTCTACATGGGTTCGGGGCAATGGTGGTGGAGAATCGGAAACCATTATCGGTCGATGGCTTAGAAAAAGAAATAACCGCAAATCCGTGGTTTTGGCTACCAAGGTTGGCAAATCTATGGGGGCTGGAAAAATCGGCCTGTCCGGAAAATATATCCGGCAGGCTGTGGAAGATTCCCTGAAAAGGCTTCAGACTGACTTTATCGATCTGTATCAGTCTCACGATGACGATCCGCAGACACCCATGGAAGAAACGTTGAGCACGTATACAGACCTGATCCGGGAAGGGAAAATCCGCGCCATCGGTGCATCGAATTTTACGGCCAATCGTCTTGAAAAATCGCTGGCCATCAGCAAAGCGCTCAATTATGCACGTTATGAAACCCTGCAGCCAGCTTACAACCTCATTGATCGCCGGATTGAAAAAGACTTGCGGCCTCTGTGTGAAAAGGAGGACATAGCTATTATTTCATACTACGCACTGGCCAATGGATTTTTAACGGGTAAATACCGAACGGAAGCGGACCTGAATAAAAGTGTGCGGGGCAAGAGAGTTGCTAAATATATGGATGCGAAAGGAATGAACATATTAGCTGCCCTTGATGAAGTAGCGGCAAAATACACGACTTCTCCTTCCGCCGTTGCACTGGCCTGGATAATGACCCGTCCGGCAGTTGCGGCGCCGATAGCCAGCGCAACCAGTACAGATCAGCTGAAGGAACTGTTGAAGTCGGTAACCATAAAGCTTGATGAGGAATCTTTGGACCGGTTGTCTTTGTCAGGAGCGAAGAGTATAATTTGAAGATTTGAAAATTTGGAAATTTGGAAATTTGGAAATTTAATTTTCAGATCATTTTCAAATTTCCAAATCTCCACATTTCCAAGTTGTTTCAGCATTCAGGAAGACTGAGCGGTATATGTACTGCTAACCCGCCATCGGAGGTTTCCTTGTATTTGCTATTCATGTCCAGCGCAGTATCCCACATCGTGCGGATCACGGCATCCAGGGAGACCTTGGCAAAATCCGGCATGCTCTGCAAGGCCAGCTGAGAGGCTGTAATGGCTTTGATGGCTCCCATGGTATTTCGTTCAATACAGGGCACCTGAACCAGACCACCGATGGGATCGCAGGTCAAACCCAGATGATGCTCCATGGCAATCTCAGCAGCCATCAGCGCCTGGCGCTGATTTCCACCCATACTTTCTGTTAATGCAGCTGCAGCCATGGCTGAAGAAACACCTATTTCGGCCTGACATCCGCCCATCGCAGCAGAGAGGGTAGCACCTTTCTTAAAAATGCTGCCAATCTCTGCTGCTGTCAACAGAAAAGTAATGATTGCATCTTCCCGGAATGCATCTGTAAAACAAATGAAATATTGGAGCACGGCCGGAATAACACCGGCGGCTCCGTTTGTCGGGGCGGTGACAACCTTACCGAAAGATGCATTTTCTTCATTAACCGCAAGTGCAAAACAACTGACCCAGTCCAGTATATATTGAAAATCCCTGCCGCCAACTTTGATGGCTTGCACCCATCCCTCATAATTAGTATAGGTTCGTCCGGCTAATAACTTTTTATTTAACGCAGCAGCTCTTCTGTTTACCTCAAGTCCGCCCGGAAGTATACCTTCTGTGTGACAACCGGTATACATGCATTTGCGCATCACATTCCAGATGGAATCCAGCTGTTTCCTGATTTCGGATTCATCCCGCCAGACCTGCTCATTCTCCAGGACGACACCGTAAATCGGAAGGCCGGTTTTCCTGCACCAGTGAAGCAGATCGGAAGCCGTATCGATTGGGAAGGGAAGCTGGACTGCTCGTTTTTCTGCCAGTGACATTGTCTCCTGTTCGATAAATCCACCACCGACCGAGTACCAGGTTTCTGAAATGGGTTGATGTGTTTCGAAATCAGCCAGAAAACTCAGCGCGTTGGGGTGATAGGTCAATGATTCACGGGTTAGGAAAACAATGTCCTCAGTGGGGTTAAAATCGATGGGCAGACCGGGTGCCAGCGAGTTCTTATTCCTGATTCCTTCCAAAATAGCAGGTATCCCGGAAGTATCAATCTCCACCGGATCATATCCGCTAAGACCGAGTTGGACTGCAATATCGGTCCCGTGTCCTTTCCCCGTTTTGGCCAGGGAGCCATATAATAGTACCCGGACATGCTTTAGCTGGGATACCAAGCCTTTATCTTTCAGAGAGCGGATAAACGCCTGAGCAGCCCTCCAGGGACCGAGTGTGTGAGAGCTGGAAGGGCCAACTCCAATTTTGAATATATCAAAGACTGAAATGGGTTCGTATGGCAAACAAGGAGTTTCGGCAAAATTACGATAAAAAAAACCCTGAACTTTTGTTCAGGGTTGGTTTAGCAGGTAGTTCGTGGTTACGGCACTTTGCATAAAAATCGTCGGCCTGCCATTAAAGACAGTGCTGCAGTCTGAAACGCTGCAGCCAGCCATTATTTTTCATTTTCCTTTTGTTTTCCCTCTCTGTTCATTAGTTCCTGATAACGCTGCTCATATTGTTCCCATTTAAATTTGCGGGAAAATATGGCTATAAAAACCACAATCAGGATCAATGCAAGCAGCAAAATACCAGGATTGAAATCAGAACCATTGCTGACCATCACTGCTCTTTTATGCCAGCCAGAGAAGAAATTGAGCACAATGGGGATTACAAAAAGGAGTGCCAGTGGAATTCCGAGTAAAAATTGACGAAAAGTCTTTTTTTGCTTATCCCGGTTTAGCTTCCAGTAATTAACAAAAGCTTCTTCCTCTTTACTAAGCATAGATGGTTAGTTTGCAGACAGAAGACAGATATTGATCAAAAATTGAAGTTTTAACTGGTATATGGTTAGTTTTCAATATTTTATTTTAATTTTCAGATAATTATTTCCCAAGTTTCGCGTTCGTAACTTACTTTTAAACAAAATCCATTGGCTCTGAAGATACCCCTGTTGCTTGTACAATATTTATATAAGTACCGGAAGTTGTCCCTGCCCGGCCTGGGGATCTTTACGTTAGACAAATCCGTTGTACTTCCTGAGGAGAATGACCGCACGCTGTTATCCACACCCAATGCGGTACAATTTCAAAATGCAAATATACCTTCCGCCGACAAAGAACTGATCAGTTTTATCTGTGAACATACGGGTAAAATCCGGCCCCTGGCTATTTCTGACCTTGAATCCTATCTTAATCTGGGAACTGAAATGCTGAATATCGGCAAACCTTTTTATCTGGAGGGCATTGGAACCATCACGAAGAACAAAACAGGTAAATTTGACTTCAGTCCGGGAGAATATGCTGTTATAAAGGAACACGGAGACTCACACGAAGCTGGAAAAAAAGGGCATCCTTCACGGGATAAAAAACAGGCAGACATGCCAACCCCTGTGCCCGGAAGAAATATGTTGAAAATATTGGTATTTGCCGGTGCATTGGCCATTGTCTGTTTGGGCGGATGGCTTATGTACAAAAAAAATAATCCGGCTTCCAATGAGCAAACCTCTGGTTCGAACAATACTACAGCAGAGCAACTACCGCCTAAAACCGATTCCGCAGTATCCGCAGCAACGAAAAAAGATTCTTCTAAACTTCGTCAGTCAGACAGTGCCAGTCCTACAATCTCCAAGAGAGTGGAACCGGCCAGTTATAAGTTCATTATCCTGACCACATATAATAAACCTCATGCGCTCAGAAGATATAATCAACTGTTGTCGTTCGACCTGAAAATTCACCTATATCAAAAAGATTCCAGTTTCTTTAAAATCTACTTTCAATTTCCTGCGTTGACAAAGGATACCACCCATATCAAAGATTCGCTTCGCAGGGAATATGCCCACGAGATTACGATTGAACCCTGATCGGCTCCTGCTTTTGAAACAAACCATCGACGGATTTTTATTATCTTGAATCCAATTTAAAAGTTTGAATATGTACGCTCATGTATTCCCTGACCTTAAGAAATGGTTTGTTTTATTCTTTTCAACAGCCATACTCGTGCTAACGGCTTCCGCCCAATCACCTGCAGAAATCGCTGCAAAAGCAAAGCAGGACAAAGAAAATGCAGAAAAGGCCAAACCAACTGAAGTGTATAGTCCGGTACCGAAAATAGTAACGCCGGGTATAACAGACGCCGAGCCCCCATCCGATGCCCTGGTTTTATTTGATGGAAAAAACCTGAATCTCTGGCGTGCGGAGGGTCCTGATACAACAAAGGCAGCCGGATGGAAAGTACACGATCACATCATGACTGTGGACAAAAAAGCAAAAGGCATTATCACCCGGCAAAAATTTGTGGATTATCAGCTCCATGCTGAATTCCGGATTCCTGAAAACATTACCGGAAGCGGACAGGCAAGAGGCAATAGTGGGATTTTTCTGGCCTGTGTTTCGGACAGCGGGGCTGATGTCGGCTATGAATTGCAGGTATTGGATAACTATAATAACTCAACCTATGTGAACGGGCAGGTCGGAAGTATATATAAACAGGGTATTCCCCTTGCCAATCCTTCCCGAAAACCGGGCGAATGGCAGGTTTATGAAGTGGTTTGGACAGCACCCCGTTTTAAAGATGATGGAAGCCTGGAATCACCCGGACGTGTAACCGCTTTTCTGAATGGCGTGCTCGTACAAAATAGCTATATCGTAAAAGGCTTTACACAATATATCGGACAGCCCTATTACAAAAAGCACGGCGCTGCAACCATTAAACTGCAGGCACATGGCGACCCCAGCGAGCCCATTAGTTTTCGGAATATCTGGTTAAGAACTTTATAGAATTATTATTTATTAATTATTATTTGTGATGATGACTGGGCTGCTCTATTTAACCAATTAATCGCTAATCATTAATAATTGATCATTAATAATTACTTCGAAATGTAGACTGCTCCGTCAGGCAGCTCTTTTATCGCCTGCAGGTTTTTGTGCAGGAGGATGCTGTCAAGCTGCGGCATCTCCGGGTTGTCCAGGTCTCTGAACCAGACCAGGTAGGAATTTCCTAATGTGTAGTATAACTGCAACTTTGCCGGAAATGCTGTAAATGGTAATTGACGGGCCGGAAGACCGGTAATAAAATAAACTGCTTCTCCCGCGTTGGAATAAATGGGAAGCCGCGGATCAAATATCGATTTATTTTTTTCTATGAATTGTACAATTTCCGACTGCACAAATGAATCTTCCCGATAACCCGGTACTCCTGCGTCTTTCACGCCGTCGTAATATTCATAATCAGCCGCAAACTGAATATTCAGGAATTTAGCAGTCATGATTAACACAAACCCGCCATATAGCCACCTGTTCCAATATCTCCTCCTTGCTGATAAAAATTCCGGAATCCACCAGGAGATGGTCCACAGCAGTGGTATATAAAGTGGGGATATTAAACGGCTGGTGAATTGTTCGTATCGGGTCAGTACAGATGTAAAGAGCATAAAAATACAGTAGGACAGTCCTGCAACTGCAGTGATGTATTCAATGCTGGTTATTGCTTTCCTCCGACGGTAAAGGACGAAAATGCTCAGGGAGAAAATGATCAGCACAACAATCGCGAAAATAATTGCAGGTATTGGCTTTCTTTCCAATGAGAGCCAGTCGCAAAAAGCACCACCGAAATTTTCAAGGATTTTAGAAATGCCGGCTTCGTTTTTTGGGCGTTGACCCATCGGCAAACCCGTGAGCAGGTCATTTCGAAGAATATTAATCAGAAAAAGGGAAATGGAAAGTATACCAAAATACAGACAATGCCTGAGTCGTTTCGGCCGTGGAAGTTCAAGATTAAAATAAATCAGGAATAAGCCGGCGGGCAACAGGAAAATACCGGCATAACGGGTAATACAGGCCACTGCAGTAACCCCGGCCGATATCAATAACCAGCCGGTTGTCATCTTCCTCAGGTAAAAAGACAGACAGATAATAAAAAAAAGAATCAGTACCAGAAAAATTGTTTCTGACCACAAAAGTGAATATACTTCCTGTAGCGCTGGGCTCATTAAAATACAGGAAAGCAAAATCCTTTTATACCAGCCGGAAGATTTTTGAAAACCATTCATCATGGAGCCGCTCAGGTAAAGTAACAGGCCAAAAAGGATTCCATTCAGAACGGGAGCAAATTGCAGGGGATCCAACCGGGTGATCAATGAAACAAATGATAAAAAAAAAGGGTAGGCAAAGGGAAAGTCAACCACAGGAAGGTTATCGAATGAAATCAACCCCTTTCCGGCTGACATATGCCTGGCAGCGCTAAGGTAGGTGACCGAATCCGGTGAAATCCCAATGCCACTATGTTTTGAAAGGATCTGGATTAATATAAAACCGGCCAGGGCAGCAATCAGGGAATCCAGGTTCCGGGAAACGGAAAATAAGTGCGACTTTCCTTTCATGATATGGCTTCGAAGATATAAGATTTAAGATAGTTCATCTATGCATGCGATGGACTAATTTCAATTTTTGTTCCAGACCGGTTAACTAGATGAAGCGATTTTATTTATTCCTGCTGATTTCCTTTTCTCAGGTAAATGCCATAGCCCAGATTTTTGGCGGTACTCCGCCCGCGATCAGGTGGAAATCCATGCATACGGTTCCCGCAAATATTATTTTTCCTTCCGGCCTCGAACAGCAGGCCAGGCAGGTGGCGTTCCTGGTATCGGCACTCAGCAAAACCACTTTGTCGACCATCGGCACCAGGCAAAAACCTATTGACATCGTGTTTCACAACCTGACGACCATTTCGAATGGTTATGTTCAGCTCGCTCCATTCAGGAGTGAGTTTGAACTCAACCCGCCTCAAAACAGCTTTGATCTCGGAAGTATTCCCTGGAACCAATTCCTGGCTGTACATGAATACCGGCATGTTCAGCAGTACAATAATTTTTGTGTCGGAATTTCAAAACTGTTTTATATACTGGCCGGGCAGGACGGACTTGCTTTTGCCAATAATTTGTCGGTTCCCAATTGGTTCTGGGAAGGAGATGCTGTTTACCAGGAAACACTGGTCAGTCAGCAGGGGCGTGGCAGGCTGCCATTATTTCTAACCGGGTTTGAAGCCCTCTGGTTGTCTCAAAAAAATTATTCCTGGATGAAAATCAGAAATGGTTCCTACAGGGATTTCACGCCGAATCATTATCCCCTGGGCTACATGCTTGTAGCATATGGAAGAGAGACATACGGCGACGATTTTTGGGCCAGGACAGCAGTGGACGCAGCCGCGTTTAAAGGACTATTTTATCCACTCCAAAGAGCCATCAAAAAAAATGCAGGCAT
>JBGPBW010000070.1:0-19219 GCA_041481385.1 Puia sp. | reverse complement strand
TGAAAGCCTGTTAGTTCCAAATTATCAACCCTTCCAATTTTAGAACTTTGCAATGATATCAGATTCCCTCATCGAGAGAAAGTCCTGTCCTTCAAAACTGATTTCAGTTCCGGAATACTTACCGTATAAAACAACGTCGCCGACTTTAATGACCGGCTTCTTCCCGTCCTCATCTATTTCGCTGATTGCGACCACTTCGCCACGCTGGGGTTTTTCCTTAGCCGTATCAGGGATAATAATGCCTCCGGAAGTTTTTTCTTCTGCCGGTGCAGGTTTTACAAAAACTCTGTTTTTGGTACCTGCAATTGGTGAAATCGCTAACTTTTTAGCCATGACTGTATCAATTTAATTTTAGTGAAAAGTTAAGTTGCCCATCAGAAGGGGCAGCAAAGCTACACTAAATACTGTACCAATCAAGTGAAAATGGGGTAAATGGGAAGACTTGGCAGTCTAAACGCTCTTAGATCTGAACTGTTTATATACTAAAGTGGCTAAATGACAGGAATTGGGAAAGAGCGTCATTCTGAAACGACACGTCCCGCACCCACATAATGATGCAGGTAATAACCTTCCCCCAGGTCACTGATCTGCACCCCTGCAACCGAAGCGTGTACAAACCGGTTATTATATAAGTAAACACCGACATGGGTTACTTTATGGCCCTTGCCCAGGGTATGGAAAAAAACCAGATCCCCCTCCCGTAAATCCTTTTTGGAGATCCTCCGGGTAGCTTTATATTGATCAGCACTGATGCGGGGCAGCTGGTTCACATTATAGACCTCGGAAATCAGCTGACAGGCAAACGCGGAGCAGTCAATCCCGTCTTTGCTCTTCCCGCCGTAATGATACGGAACGCCATACCATTGGTCAATAAAAAGGAGCAGACGGAGGTTATTCAGTTCTTCGACTTCGGTGTTGGTAAGGATAGCATATTTAAATTGAAGTGGATCATAACCATTGTTTCCCGAATTGGGAATCGTCGTTTTGACAGAAACTTCCCGGTATAACGATTTGTCGACAGTCTTTGAAGCAGGTTCTGAGGATTCTGTGGAAATATCCCGGATAAAGCTGGGTTGCGAGTTTCCGTCGGGGGTATTGGTATTAGCAGACGACAAATTGTCTGCCCGCCGGGAAGCTGGCCGAAACACGTCACAGGCAGCCAGGTTGATAATTAAGAGTAGTAAAATGAACTGATTTTTCATTTTATTGTTTGATACCGGAACGGGTAAAGATACAATTTAAAGCTCAAAGCTTAAAGCTTAACGCCTAAGGCTTAAGGCATAAATTTTCAGCCTAACCGCCAGAATCCTGCGCCCTTAATGAAACTGAATATTAAGCATCAGATTCTTAGCATTTCAATAAGAACATGTCAATAATTAAAAAGTGTTGTATTGGCCCTTAGCTTTTAGCGTTAAGCCTTAAGCCTGACAAATGTGTGTTCATTGTGAACAGATTATTATCCCTAAAAAACCGGGCCGTTTTTTTTCTTTGTTAATTGCAGTCCATTCATAACCGATGCCCGACTTCTCACATCTTCATGTACATACCCAATACTCCCTGCTTGACGGAGCGGCTTCCATACAAAGCCTCTTTAATAAAGCGGTTAAGGACGGGATGCCTGCCCTCGCTATTACAGATCACGGCAATATGTTTGGTGCATTTAGTTTTGTGGCCGAAGCTTATAAACATAAAAACCCGGATGGAAGCCTGAAAGTTAAACCCATCGTAGGCTGCGAGTTTTACGTTGTGGCCGACCGGACCCGAAAAACTTTTACCAAAGAGCAAAAGGACGAACGCTTTCATCAGGTATTGCTGGCAAAAAATAAAACCGGCTATCAGAACCTGATCAGGCTGACTTCTTTGGGTTACATAGAAGGCATGTACAGCAAGTACCCACGTATCGACAAAAACCTTTTGGAGCAATATCATGAGGGCCTGATCGCAACAACCTGCTGTATCGGCGCCTATGTTCCCCAAACCATTCTGCACCATGGGGAGGAAAAGGCTGAAAAGGAATTCAGATGGTGGCTGGATATGTTTGGAGAGGATTATTTTATTGAACTCCAGCGTCACCAGATCCCTGAACAGGAAATCATCAACCGGTTCTTACTAAAGCTGGCTAAAAAATACAATGTCCCTGTAATCGCAACCAACGACAGCCATTATACAGATCAGGAGGATTATAATGCACATGACATCCTGCTTTGCATAAATACCGGCGAAAAGCAGTCTACGCCTGGTTTTGATGATTTCGTAAATGATGAAATCAGTTTGAAGAACAGGCGTTTTAAATTTCCGAACGATCAGTTTTACCTTAAGACGCAGGCTGAAATGTCTGAACTTTTTAAAGACATACCAGAAGCCATCGCCAATACGGGACTCGTGACAGATAAGGTTGAAGTATTGAATCTGAAGAAAGATATCCTGCTCCCGGCGTTTCCCATCCCGAAGGATTTCCAGATACATACAGATAATAATTTAAATCAGTGGGAATACCTTAAGGAAATCACCTACCAGGGAGCCCATAAAAGATATACCGATCTGACAACGGAAATCAGGGAACGGCTGGATTTTGAATTATTCACCATCCGTACCATGGGATTTGCCGGATACTTCCTGATCGTAAGTGATTTTATCCGGGCTGGCCGTGAAATGGGCGTATTTGTAGGGCCTGGCCGTGGATCAGCTGCTGGCAGTGTGGTGGCTTATTGTATCGGAATTACCAACATAGATCCGATCAAATATAATCTTCTTTTTGAGCGCTTTCTGAATCCCGACCGGAAGTCAATGCCGGATATCGATACCGACTTTGACGATGAAGGACGTCAGAAAGTAATTGACTATGTTGTAAAGAAATACGGTAAAAACCAGGTAGCCCAGATCGTAACCTATGGTACGATGGCTGCAAAAATGAGTATCAAAGATGTTGCACGTGTTATGGATCTTCCATTGGCGGAATCAAACGCACTTGCCAAACTGGTACCAGACCGACCGGGCGTCAGCCTGAAACGGGTTTTGCATGCTCCCCTCAAATTCAAAGACGGGGAAAAATCGCTTGAAGAAAAAGAAGGTATTGGTGGCGATGACCTGGAACTTGTGAAAAAAATCCGTGAAATTTATAAAGGATCCGATTTGCGTAGCCGTGTCCTGCATGAGGCCGAGCGACTGGAGGGGTCGGTCCGGAATACCGGCCTTCATGCTGCCGGCATCATCATCGCACCGGAAGATCTTGCGAATATCATTCCCGTTTGCACAGCTAAGGACTCTGAATTACTGGTAACCCAGATCGAGGGCAGTATTATCGAAGAAGCCGGAGTTTTGAAAATGGACTTTTTGGGTCTTAGAACCCTGAATATCCTGAAGACAGCCCTGGAACTCATCGTGCAGAATCACGGAATCGCGATTGATATCGATTTGATTCCCTTAAATGATAAAAAGACTTTTGAGCTCTATCAACATGGTGACACAATTGGGACTTTTCAATTTGAAAGTCCCGGTATGCAAAAATACCTGCGTGATCTCAAACCGGATAAATTCGACGACCTCACTGCCATGAACGCTTTATATCGCCCGGGCCCAATGGCATATATCCCGGCATTTATCGACCGCAAACATGGCCGGGAACCCATCCAATACGATCTGGCCGTAATGGAAGAGTATTTGAAAGATACTTATGGAATCACCGTTTACCAGGAACAGGTCATGCTGCTGGCCCAGAAACTTGCAGGGTTCAGCAAGGGCGACGCCGACGTGCTGCGCAAAGCCATTGGGAAAAAACAGAAGTCCATTCTGGATAAAATGAAAAGCCAGTTCATTTCGGGAGCAACTGCAAAGGGTCATGCAACGCAGGCATTGGAAAAAATATGGACTGACTGGGAAGCGTTTGCACAGTATGCGTTCAATAAATCACACTCTACCTGTTATGCATATGTGGCTTATCAGACAGCTTACCTGAAATCGCATTATCCTTCTGAATATATGGCCGCAGTGCTCAATCACCAGGGCAATATTGAGAAGATAACTTTTTTTATGGAAGAGTGTAAAAGGATGGGGTTGAAAGTATTGGGCCCGGATGTTAATGAATCCAAACAGGGTTTTGCCGTGAATAGTAAAGGAGAAATCCGGGTAGGTCTTGGTGGTTTGAAGGGCGTCGGGGAAGCTGCAGTTTTTTCTTTAATTGAAGAACGGGAAAAGAACGGACCTTATACTTCGATTTTTGATATGGTAAAACGAATCAACCAGCGCACTGTGAGTAAAAAAACCCTGGAGAGTCTGGCCCGTGCCGGTGCCTTTGATTGTTTTCCGCAATTGCATCGAGCACAATATTTTTTTATCGCTCCGGGGGAAACTGCAAACGGATTGGATAAAATTATCCGGTTCGGTAATGTAGTACAGGCACAAAATGTTTCACATAGTAACACCTTGTTTGGTGTCTCATCTGCAGAATATGAAGTGCAGCCTCCAAAGATTTCAAACTGCGAACAATGGTCGTTGACAGAATTGTTGGATCACGAAAAGGAAGTGACGGGCATGTTCCTGAGCGGCCATCCATTGGATCATTTCAAATTCGAGATCAATCATTATGGAATTCTCAATCTTGCTGAATTCAATGAAGTGAAGGAGGCAGTCAGCCTGCAGGCCAATCCGGGAAAATCTTTCCGGCTTGCAGGTCTGGTCATTGATGCCCAACACCGGGTTACGAAGACTGGAAAACAATTCGGTTCTTTTACCATCGAGGACTACTCAGGAAAAAGTGAATTCATCCTTTGGAGTGAAGACTATGCCCGGTATTCAAACTATCTGGAAGCCGGAAAAAATATATTCATGACGGGCTTTTTTAAAACCCGCTACAATCGCCCGGAATTCGAATTTAAAGTTGACAAAATGCTTTTACTGGAAAGTATTAAGCCACTGCTTACCAAACAATTGGTTATTGACCTGGATGCACGCCACCTGAATAAACGCATGGTTGGCTTTCTGGAAGAAAACATAAAAAAACATCCGGGAAAAGCCAGTCTGAAATTCAATGTGCAGGAGTCTAAAACAAATGCTAAAATTAGTTTATGTAGCCTGGAAAACGGCTTTGAGATGAATGACGAAATGGCTGCCTTTTTACAGGAATGTCCTGAATTCGAAGTGCAGATCGTGAGTTATTAGTATCTGACATGACATAATGGGTCAATGGTATGAATGGAATTCTATTTGCACAGACAGGGAACCCGGATGATCGCCTGACGCCCGCAAACTTTTTTGAACTTGTCGTTAAAGCGACAAAGAATCCGGATAAATAAACGGAGTTTTACTTAAAATTTAAACAGCAATATATGGCACTTGAATACACCGACGCGAACTTTCAGGAGAAGGTACTTTCGTCTGATAAATTAACAGTCATCGATTTTTGGGCAGAATGGTGCGGACCCTGCCGCGCAATTGGTCCCGTAATTGAAGAACTGTCAAAAGAATATGATGGCAAGATCAATGTGGGTAAAGTGAACGTTGACCACAATCCGCAGCTCTCTGTAAATTATGGCATTACTTCGATCCCTGCAATTCTCTTCATTAAGGGTGGCAAAGTAGTGGATAAACTGGTGGGTGCACAACCCAAGAGCAACTTTGTAAAGAAGATTGAAGCACATATAGGCTCAACGCTTAACGCATAAAGCTTAAGGCTTAAGCTTACTTATATATTTTATTCGAAGCGTTTCCAAATGGAAACGCTTTTTTATTTATTGCAAGAAAAACCATTAACAAAAGCTTTGCGCCTTATGCCTTGAGCCTTACGCCTTTTTGCTATTTTTGCCAACCATTTGAAATATGAATAAGATTTTAATTCCCCTGTTGTTTATCATATCCCTGAATAGTTCCTGTAAGAACTCATCTGATAAATCCGAATCAAGCGAATCCATAGCAGAACCCGGAACAAGTGAAGAGCCACCTGCGATAAGTTACACGGTGCTCAATGCCCTGCCTCACGATGTTAACTCCTATACCGAAGGTTTACTTTTCCATGATGGCAAAATATTTGAAAGTTCCGGCGCACCACAGGAATATGACAATACACGGTCTATCGTGGGTATTGTGGATCCCGTTAGTGGAAAAATTGCCGTAAAAGCTGAATTGGACAAAAAAACCTATTTCGGAGAAGGTATTACAATACTGCACGACAGGCTTTACCAATTGACATGGACCAACAAAAAAGGATTCATTTACGACCTGAAATCTTTTAAGCGAATCGGTGAATTTGATGTCCCCAGTAAAGAAGGCTGGGGTATGACGACCGACGGAACAAATCTTATAATGAGCGATGGCACCAGCAACCTGACTTTTCTTGATCCGGTTAGTTTTAAAATAAACAGGATTGTTGGAGTAACCGACAACAATGGTCCTGTCGGAAACATCAACGAACTGGAATGGGTAAACGGTACTATTCTGGCCAATATTTATCAGACACCCTATATCATCCGGATAAATCCCGTTACCGGCAAAGTTCTGGGAAAAGCAGATTTCAGCAACCTCGTAAAAGAAATCAAATCGAAAAATCCCGACGTTGACTATATGAACGGGATCGCATACGATTCAGTTGGAAATAAGATTCTGATCACAGGCAAACTCTGGCCGAATATTTATGAAGTGAGATTAAATAATTAACACCTTCACCAGCCCCACATCACGAGCCTGGCTTTGAGCCCGCGCCTTGGGCGTTAAGCTTTACGCCTTATGCCTAAAGGCTTGTGCCTTTAGCTACATAAATCAGGGAACTGCATTTCTCTTTGTCAGCAAGCGCTTTCAAATTAGAAACAACTCCGGTATAAAATCCTTTAATCAGGGGGCCTGAAGCACCGGTATATTTTTCACTTAACAGGCTGATGTAATAACTGTCGAACCACATGGGTACTTCTTCTTTCAATTGAAATGCCGCGGCTTTGAGCAACCACTGCATCGAGGCTGGAGAAAAATGATACAGGTGGCGCGGCACATCGTAGGCTGCCCATGCAGCTCCATATTTTGTGGCGTCATAACTGGTATAATTTGGCAAAGCAATGAAAACGCAGCCGCCGGGTTTAAGGAGATCCCTGATACGATGTAAATACGGATAGAGATCATGAACGTGTTCAAGAACATGCCATAAACTTATCGCATCATAACGGGCAGGTTTCAAAGATTCAAAAACTTCCATTGACATCAGGGATGTCTGGTGATGTTCCTGTGCGCTGCGGCGGGCTGTATCGTCAGGTTCTATGCCCTCACTTTCTCACCCATGTTGATTCATATACCTGACGAATGCGCCGGTACCTGCTCCGATGTCCAGGTGCAGGCCCTTTTTCAAACCAGTTGAACGTTTTAATAAATGGAATTTAGAAGCCAGGGTCCGGTTCCGAACAATATGATATAAGTTATTGACCAGGCCTTTCCGGGTGTTCGTATGCGAAATATAGTCCTCCGATTGGTAATAGCGGCCGATTTGATCTCCTGAAGGAGCGTTATAGGTTAACCGAAGACTGCATTGCGGACATTCAAAAATGTCGAAATAATCGCCACTTACAGAATGGTCTTTCACTTTCAGCACAAAACGGCTATGGAGGCTATTACAAACCGGGCAGTTTACCAAGGTTTGGGGTACTGGGTTCATCCTTTAAAGGTTGATCCACCTGGAGGCGGATTATTTTTTTATCTGGACCGACTGCTGATTACCGGTTGATTCCACTTTCCAGCCGTGGTTTGAGAAATGCAGCATGATAATAAACACAGCGGCAATGCCACCCAACAAAGCAACGATCCACCAGAGCCGGTTTCCATGAACAGGCTCTTCTGCCAACCAGTCACTCATTTCATTATTTGAGCGTTCCCGGTCACCGACCAGCAACATATGTTTCGCGTTAGCGCGCACCACTTTTTCTGCCGGAACAGGTTGTAGAAAAAAAGGGTTAAGTATCGAAGTTTCAAAATGAATTTCACCCATATCATCCTTTTTCAAAACGCCCAGACCCTCCCAGGGTGCCTCCCGGAAATAATTGAGCCGGTCCCGGAGGGAAAAGGCAAAATCATTGTACTGCCTGAGCGCTTCATAATCGGATATCTGCTGTTGCGCCGACAAATAATTGAAGAGGTTTTTATCCGGTGAATCAGAAAACTTATCGAAACGAAACCGGTAAGCGGGTGGCTGAATGCTCCTGGTACTTGCATCAATACTGGCCGGCTGGCTTTCCATACAAATGGTTCCCAGACCGGGTACCGGAATACTTTTATGCAAAAAAAGGTATCTGTTCAGGATGGCGTACATAAATTAAATTGATCAGGCTATCTGCCGAAAGTAAATATTACACCCCCTAAGATATTAAATCCATAAACAGAATACTGATTCCAGCGCTGGTATTTGTCGTTGAAAAGGTTATTCATCTGAAGCCAGAGGTTTAACTGCCTGGCAATTTTGAATTCCACGCCCGCACTTACATCAAAGCCGCCGGAACCACTGCTTACAGCTTTGTCCAGATATCTCCAGTAAGCACCTTCAAAAGCCCAGAGGTCCGCTTTCAGCCAAAGGTCTTTGATAACCTGCCAGCGCATGGTGGTGGTGAATTCGAGCGGTAACATACCCCATGCTTTATATTGGGTGGTCGTTTTATAATTCGTGAGGGTCAGCCCCGCAGTTATGTTAAAATCCTCACCCTGCAGGTAACTCATTTCTCCGTGTACGCTGAATGCATCCAGTCGTTCCTCATACATCACCTGGAAATTTTTCCCATCCAGGCTGTCGTTGAGAAAAAGAGGCATGTTGTGAGACTGCGAAAAACCCGCCTTGGCCAGGTAGGATATATGTGACGTAAGCGATCCTTTTATGCCGCCGAAAAATTCAACAACCCGGGTATTGTACAAACTGGTAGGCTCCCACAGCCAGGGATTAATCCCAGCCCACCTTTTAAAAGTTCCTTTGTCGTAATACCCGTCGAGAGAAGCAAAAAGCGTAAACTGTTTATCATCTGTGGTATAATTAGCCCTGAAATTTGGCAGGAGATGGAAATTTCCCTGATCCCAGGAAGGGGTCATTTCCAAATGCATAAAAATATTATCACTATGATAAACGACAGCTGGGGAAACAAGATAAAGGTTGTTATTGATGGTAGTACCGTTCCCATTGGTATAGTTGGTCAGGTCTGCAATAAAGCCGAGGTCGATGGCGAAATGTTCATCGATGGTTTTTTCTACCGGAATATTTACTACGAGGTCAGCTTCAGATGCACGCGGCGTGCTGTTTTCACCAAAGGCGGTGATTTTTACATTGGGATTATAGGTCAGGCCATAGGGAGTAGGTAGCGTATTTCGCAAGCCGATCCGGCCGTCAAAAGTAAAAAACTGTTGCTGTAGCTGGCTTTTGGCAAATTGTAATGTATCCGGCTGGAATCCGTAAAGATAATATCCGTCTCCGCGAAAACCCAGCGCACCATCCCACTCCAGGTTATGTGGTGCTTTGATGGTACCGCTGATGGCTGCAGCAAGCATACTGTTTTCCTGGAAAGGAAGTTTACCCTTTGACGAATACCCTTCTGCAAAAATATTGTAGAATGCATGCTGCCGGTCCCCGAAACTCAGTCCCGCCTGAACATAAGGCAGGTCCACATTTCCGGCACCTACTTTGATATAGTTGTCGTTGTTCCAGTTCCTGACAGGATCTGCTGAAATGGCTAAGGGATTCAGTCCGGCCGGCTGATACATCAGCGACAGAAACTGAACTGGAATATTGTATTGTAAAACGGGCCGGGCTGTATCGATGAGCGGGGCATCTGCATTAAAATTCAGCTTCGCTGTATTCTTCAATGCCGGTTTGAAAGTAGAAGTAATGATAATTGATTTTTTCCGGGCCGTATCCTGTGCCTTCAGGTTGCCGGAAAACCAGAATCCCGTTATCAAGAAACAAGCAATTCCCTTCATTATATACTTGGTATTCGATCGCATGTCAATTCTGATTGTTAACTTTACTACTGGCTGCTTCTTCTTTTTTCACTTCATCAAGCCGCTGTTCTGCCTGCACCCGGATTTCTTCTATTTTTGAATTCTCCACCAGACTCTGGAATGTGGCCTTTGCATTGAAATAGTCTTTCTCTTTCAGATATATATCGCCCAACAGGAAATAACTTTTGGTTACCCACAATTCATAGGATCCCGATTTATGGATCACTTCAAAGGCCGATTTTTCTGCATCTTTTAACCGGTTTTGATCGTACTGGCATTGGGCAATCTGAAACTGCGCTTCTGCTCCATACGCTGCACGGCTTAAAGATGCTACTGTCTTAAAATAGGGGATCGAAGCATCGCACTTACCTTCAGCCTGGTACGATTTGCCCACGATCATGCTCGCAATAATTTTATCGTCCGAGCCTATCCCCTTCTCACCAAGCAAATCTTTTGCATTATCCGCTGCCGCGGACCATTGCTGTAACTCAAACTGGCATCGCAGTAAACCGCGCATGGCTTCCATTTTATTTTCCTGCGAACTGGCAAAGTCTTTCAGCTTCGCGTAATAAATTTCCGCCTTCTCATAATCTTTCAGATCGAAGAAATTGATCCGGGCTGCCTGAAGAATTGCCTTCTCTGCAAATTTATTCGGCGCTTTATCGGAGACCATTTCGTAACCTGATACCGCCTTCACCCAGTTTTTCTGGCTGGCGTACATTTCACTTTTATAGAAGTTGGCTTCAAGAGCATATTTGCCGTCAGGGAATTTTTTCAGGTAGTCTTCAAATTTCTGCTGGGCGACAGCAAAATTTCCATTATTGAATTGAACTTCTGCTTCCTGATATGCCAGTTGGTCTTCCTGGCTTGCTGAAACTGCTATACCCATGCTCTTAGCAAAATTGACATACTCACCGGTCCTTCCTTCTTCCACATAGATGGATTTGGCATTGTCGAGTGCTTCCTGTGCTTCCACAGAATTCGGATACTGCTTAAGCAATTCATTATACCGGTTCAGTGCTTCCGCATTATTTCCCAGGTTATAATTGGCCAGGCCGGAACGCAAAAGAGCCCTGGGTTTTAATGCATCGTTTCCGTTACTGCTGATCACATTTTTCAGATAAGGCAGGGATTCCCGGTATTGTTCGTTGGATAAATAAGTATTGGCTATTTCCATATTGGCATCCGCTATCAGATCAGATTGTGGATATTTTCGAATAAGGCCGGTCAGCAGACTGATTTTTTCTGATGAACTGTTTACACCGGCAACCATGGCTTTCTGGAATGTGGCATAGTCCGAAGCAGGCCAGGAATATTCCAGTACTTTATTATACATCGGCACCGCTGTTTTAAATTCGCGGTTCATGTAATAACAGTCAGCCATTCGGATATACGCATCCTGTTCAAGCGGAGTCGCATTAATTCCCGGATTCCGCACCACCTGGGAAAAAAAGTTCAGCGCTTCCTTATAATTCTCCCTTTTCAGGAAACAGTAACCGAGGTCATATTTTGCGTGATCGGGATTCACTTCCCCCTGACTGACAGGTGTTTTCAGATATTCAAAAAAATAAGGGGGTGCTTCATCCAGGCGATTGGTGCGATATGCAATTTCACCCTTCCAGAAATTGATATAGGGTATCAGCTTCGCATTATTCGGCTCCCTGGATGCCCGCTCCAGAAGGTCATAAGCATTATTGAGCATACCGTCGTTGATGAGTTCGGTGGCACGGCCATAAAGTATCCGGGCCTTTAGTTGACGCGCAGCCTCAGAAGGATTTTTCACACTGTCCATCAGGGCCAGCGCATCTTTATAGTTACTGGTATTGGCTAACACATTTAACAACAACTCGCGCGCCTCAGGTGCATAGGAAGAATTGGGATAATGCTGCAGAAAACTTCTGAATTCAGTCATTGCCACATCGGGATAACCCAGTTCATAGGAGAGTTTGGCATAATGGAATTGGGATATTTCCTTTTGCGCCGGGTAACTGCTATTGGACGCGCAAAACAAAAATGCGTTGCGCGCATTAGCCTTCTGACCTGTTTTTAAATAAGCATCCCCAAGCAGGTACATGGCGTTCTGCGCCAGCGAGTCGTCCTTACCGCCCAGTTGTTTCAGACCTTCTATAGCTTTGCCATAATTCTGCACCTGGTAGTAACAATAGGATAATTCGAAAAGATCCTGGCGGCTCACCGATTTTGAACTGTTTACATAGGCCTCAAGATATGGCAGGGCTTTGCGAAAATCTTTTTCTTCATAGTAACCATGACCTACCAATTGCCGGAGCTGGGCATCATAATACTGGTTGCCACCGGCCAATTTGGCCGCAGCATAGGAAATGGCTTTTTCTTTCTGATTCTGAAGAAGATAAATATTCGCAATGTAATAAGGAACTATGCGGGAATATTTGGGATCATTTTCCACTACGGAAAATGCTGAAGAAGCATCACTGTATTTCTTCTGATAGAAACTGATGTATCCGAAATAATAATTTGCATCGATATAGTGAACGTCTTTGGGAAGCTGTCGGATCGCATCAAATAGCGGTTTGGCCAGATCAAAATTCTTCCTGACAAAATACGCATAACCCTTGTGAAATTTCAGGTTTGCGATTTCTTCATTGCTCAGGTTGTCGATACCAGCATGGTCATAGTCTTTTAAAGCAGCATCATAGTTGCCATGTCGGAACTCATATTCCGCGAGGTGGTAGGCCAGCATTTCACCCCGGGCGGCATTATTGTCCCGTTCAATAAAAATCCTCGCAGGTGCAGCTGCTGTACTATCGTCCTGATTCAGGGAGCATACCAGCGTATAGTAGTGAACATTTTCAAAATTAAAAGATTCGTATAACTGAGGTCGCGATACCTGGTCCTGTTCCAATTCGCGAAATATCGGATAAGCCAGGCTGTAATACTGTTTCTGGTAGAATTCCTGCGCTTGTTTATACTCAGCCTGCGGATCTGTAATAAAATAGGTCTGTTGCGCATGCGCGTAAAGAGAAATAAGAGAAAACAAAGGACAAATCGCTCGTTTCATCCGGGTATTGTTAATCACACGCCCAAGTTTCTGAATTATTTCCTCTAATACCAAACATTGTTCCAAACAGCTTGTGGATAACTGATATGATTAACATTTCTTTAGATCATCTGAAAAAATTGCAAATCCTTTACTTTTGAATCAAATATTGAGCAATGAGAAAATTATTGTCAACCGCCTATTCCGATGGTGCATTCAACTTTGCAATATTGGTACAACGGGTAGCTACCGGACTTCTGCTCCTGATCGGGCATGGCCTGCCGAAGATTTCGGGATTTCACGAGCTTGCCGGAAGTTTTTACGATCCTTTCCGGATTGGCCACCGCTTATCGCTGATCTTCGTCATCCTGGCTGAATTATTCTGTTCCATGTTTATTATTTTGGGGTTGTTCACCCGTATCGCTGCATTGATTATCGTAATCAATTTGTCAGTAGCGGTATTTGTTTACCACCACGGCATGCCGTTAAAAAATGTTGAACTCGGTGCTATATTCCTGACCAGTGTTTTTACCATCCTGATCCTGGGACCTGGAAGGGTTAGTGTGGACGGGATGATGGGGAAATAGTGCAGGCAAGTATGGGAGTATGAGAGTATGGGAGTGTGAGGGTAAGTTTTAAGATGCCACTGTCATCTGTTATCTGTCATCCATCAACCATGTTTATAACTGAAACCCTTATACGCGTCCGTTATGCAGAAACAGACCAGATGAATGTGGTCTATTACGGAAATTATGCCCAATATTTTGAAGTGGCCCGCGCTGAGTCCATCCGTAATCTGGGTTTCACATATAAGGAAATGGAAACTGAAGGTATCATAATGCCCGTGGTAGAAATGCAGACCAAATTCCTGCGGCCAGCACATTATGACGACTTGCTGACCATTCGAACAATTCTACGTGAACTACCAACTGATCACCGGATTCAGTTTGAGCACGAAGTATATAACCAGGAAAAAAAACTCCTGACTCTGGGGAAGGTGATTTTGTATTTTGTAAAAATCGGCAGCTTTGAGAAAACGGTAATGCCCGATCACCTGCGCCATCTGCTTGAATCATTTTTTGTTGATAAAACTGAGGATCGCCACAAAATCTAACCTTTAGCGGGTAATTATCGTATGACGAATATTTCCATTATTACCATTGGGGATGAACTGCTGATAGGCCAGGTGACAGACACCAATAGTGCCTGGATGGCTCAGGAACTGAATAAAGCCGGATTCTGGGTTAACCGCCGGCTGGCGATCGGAGACGGGAAAGAGGATATTCTGAATTCCCTGGAACAGGAATCTGCCGGGGCAGAAGTTATACTTATCACCGGCGGATTGGGTCCTACCGCAGACGATATCACCAAACCCGTCCTATGCGAATATTTCAACACTTCACTCGTTGTTAATGAAGCTGCCCTGGAAAATGTCAAGAATATTTTTGTCAAAATCCTGCAACGCCCGCTGATCGAACGAAATCTGAAACAGGCTGAGGTTCCCGCATCCTGCAGGGTCATACAAAATAAACGAGGCACAGCACCGGGCATGATATTCGAAAAAAATGGGAAGATATTCATATCCATGCCGGGTGTACCTCATGAAATGAAAGGCATGATGACCGATGATGTTATCCCCTTTCTGCTCAATCGTTTTGGAACGTCTTTTATTGCTCTCCGTACTATACTCACTTCGGGCATTGGCGAATCCGCACTGGCAGATCACATTCAGGAATTCGAATCGACCCTTCCTCCGGAAATAAAACTGGCCTATCTCCCCAACTATGGTATGGTGCGTCTGCGCCTTACTGCATCAGGAGAACTGGCTGAAAACCTGGAACCCCTGTTGAATACAACGTTTGATCAACTGAAATCTTTTGTGAATGAATGGTTGGTTACGGATGAAGATCTGACCCTGCAGGAAGTTCTTGGCAAAATTCTAACGTCAAGAAAACAAACCCTTTCCACTGCAGAAAGCTGCACAGGCGGATATGTCGCCCATCTGATTACCAGCATATCCAGATCCAGCGGATATTTCCGGGGATCGGTGATTGCATATGACAATGAAATCAAGAAGAAACTATTAGGTGTCGATCCGGCAATATTGACATCAGCCGGTGCAGTTAGCGAAGAGGTTGTGCGGGCGATGGTTGCAGGAGCATTGCAAAACCTGCAGACCGATTTTGCCCTGGCCACTTCAGGTATTATGGGACCCGGTGGCGGATCGGAAAAAAAACCTGTCGGAACGGTTTGGATCGCCGCCGGCAATCTAAGGGAAACGATTACACAAAAACTCTGGTTTCGGTTTGACAGACAACGAAATATAGAGTTGACATCAGCAAATGTGCTCAACTTGTTAAGAAGATTTATTTTGACCCGGTGCCCTCCAGACGGTCTGCCGGACTTAATTAATTAATTAATACTTTTGAGCGAATCTAAAGATCATCTTCATGGCGATTGTCGATCTGTTAATGCCGAAAATGGGTGAGAGCATCATGGAGGCCACCATTCTCAAGTGGAATAAAAAAGCCGGAGACCGCATTCTACAGGATGAATCTTTGCTGGACATAGCCACAGACAAAGTTGACAGCGAAGTGCCGTCCACGACAGCAGGTATTCTGAAAGAAATATTATTTGCTGAAAACGATGTTGTTCCCGTTGGTGCGGTGATTGCAAGAATTGAAACCGATGTGCATGCCGAGCTGCCCTCCGATAACAGTAATGGCCCGGAATCGCGGACTGATGAAACCCCATCCACAACCATCGTTCACACACCTGTTTACAACTTCGATAATCAAAGCAGTCAAACGTCAACTGCCAACCGCTCCCGCAACGATGCGGGATCAACTGCCAATGGAAATGAAAACCGGTTCTATTCTCCCCTGGTGCTGAATATCGCAAGCAATGAAGGCATCAACCTTTCGGAGCTGGAAAAAATTCCGGGAACGGGTAATGAAGGCCGGGTAACTAAAAAAGATATTCTAACTTATATAAGCAAAAGAAAAGATGGTAATGGGTTTCACGCACAACCTGCCGACGCGCCGGCATATGCTTACGGAACTGAAAAAGTAAGTAGTGGGAGTACTTTCTTAAGGGACGAGAAAAATCGCCAGACTGAATCAGTAACTACCAATATTAGTGGTAATGTGGAAATCCAGGAGATGGACCGGATGCGCCGGCTTATCGCTGAACACATGGTGCGGAGTAAACAGACGAGCCCACATGTGACGAGTTTTTCCGAAGCGGATGTGACCAACCTGGTTAACTGGCGTGAAAAAGAAAAAGAGGAATTTGAAAAAAGGGAAGGCACTAAACTTACATTGACACCTTTGTTTATTGAAGCCGTTGTCAGATGCATAAAGAGATACCCTTTAATCAACAGCTCATTGCAGGGAGATAAAATCATCATTCGCAAAGACATCAATATTGGTATGGCCACTGCACTGCCTTCCGGCAGTCTGATCGTGCCCGTGATTAAGAATGCTGATAATTACAACCGTGTGGGCCTCGCCCGTCAGGTGAATACCCTGGCCGGCAACGCGAGGAACAACAAACTTAAACCCGAAGATATACAGGAAGGAACTTTTACTTTAACCAACGTCGGTGTATTTGGCAGCCTGATGGGCACCCCCATTATCAATCAACCACAGGTGGCCATACTGGCCGTCGGTGCAATAAAGAAACGCCCGGTAGTTATTGAAACCGATCAGGGAGACTCCATCGGTATACGCCATATGATGTATCTGTCTATGAGCTATGATCACCGGATTATCGATGGCAGCCTGGGTGCTAGTTTTCTGACCGCCGTTGCTAAAGAGCTGGAGTCATTTCAGGGTTGAGGGTTGACGGTTGACGGTTGACATCATGAAATTAACTACCACACTTCCCCACTTCCACACTTGCCTTAAGCCTTACGCCTTAAGCTTTAAGCCTTTTGGGCATCATAACAAATTCAAAATTTGAACGTTCTTATTTGGAGAAGTTTTGTAAATTTCATTAGTTTCTAAACCCAGTACAATGAAAACACTCTCCGAGACCTGGTTTGCCGATGGCTATATAGACTTCGAGCTAAAAAAATACACACTGCTGGCCTATCTGCAGGAAATCAACCGCAACTTCCAGGAAAATAAACTCTACCCACAGCTGGCTGATGTAATTTTTCATTATAACAATCTTGTTGCATTCCGCGAAAACAAAAAATTCCTGCAGGAACATTTCCCGAAAAAATTAACGGGCCTGCAAATGGAAAAAATTCAGGTGTTATATGAACAAATGATCCAGGATGATGAACTCATGCAGGAATTGGAAGACATCATCGGATATTCCACTGAACATATGAGGACTGCCATTACAAACGGTACGGAAATTTATGAATTCGTGGAAGACAAACTCAGCATTCTTCCCGTAGGTATCCTGCCGGTACATTCCAAAGAAGGATATTTTTTTCTCACTGACAGTTCCGCAAACGCCACCCGGGCCTATAGTTATTACCTGAGTTTTTTTGAAAAACACGATGAGAAATATCGTAGTATGCGCACAGAATATATTGACTCCTGGCAGCGCAATTTCACCAACACCTACGAGCAAATAAAATCAGAATTATTACATCGCAAACCTGAACTACCGAACCCTGCAGTTTTTGCGATTGAAACTTCATTAAAATTTCCACTGGACGAAACGCTTTTGCCCGTGGCAAAACGCAGTCTTGTGCGTTACATATCCACAAAGGCAGCCTGAAAAGTCTTTATGATGGCTGTTACGCCTCATTCACGACCTTCAATAGATTTCTTATATATTCGGGAGATTTTTTTTACATGCAGCGTTTGTAAAACTACGGCTGTTATGATCAGGCAGAACCCATAATAAAATCCGGGACTCAGTTCTTTGTCCTCCCGGTAAATGAAAAAAGCCATCGCTACTCCATATATGGGTTCCAGGTTATAAGATAAATTCACGGTAAATGCAGGAATTTTCTGGAGCGCTTTCATGAAGAGATCATAAGCCAGCACGGTGCACAGGATGGCCAAAACCAGCAACCACCCAAAGTCAGTAAGGGAAGGCATCAGGCGGTTAACCGGAAAGTAATACAGGTAAATGGGCATCAGTAGTGTAATAAATAAAAATCCGCCGCTCAGTTGATAACGCGTGGCGGTTTCAGCATCCATCTTTTGTAAAATCTGGCGGTTCAGCACAGGGAAAATACTGGCCAGTAATGCAGAAAAAAGGGAGACGATAATCCCCTGTTTATAACGCGGATCAAAATGGAATACAATACTGATGCCGGTTATGGCGAGAAGACCCAATAATATTTCCCTCAGATCAAAGGGTTTGTGCGTCATAACGGGTTCGAGTATGGCCGTAAAAAATCCCATCGCTGAAAGGCAAACCAGGGCCGTAGATACATTTGACATCTTTATGCCGGCATAAAAACTTACCCAGTGAAGGGCCAGGATGAATCCGATACTGGAAGCCTGCAAAAAGAGGTTGCGGGAAGCCGCAGGTTTTCTTTTGCGGAATAACAGTAATATCCAAAGTACTACACAGGTAATCATCAGGCGGTACCAAACCAATACGGCTTCATTGAGGGTAATCAGCCTGCCCAGGACACCGGTAAAACCAGCCAGAAATACGGCGGTATGTAACTGGAAAAATGCCTTCTTCATGGGAGCGCAAAGAAAGATTATTTTCCTTCCACTACCATATTTTGAGAGAAATGATTTACTGCGGGTGTGTCGTTTGATTTCAAAACCCTGCGGCGATAATTCTTAAACATGGCATTCCAGCGGAGTTTGAGCACACCGAGGATACCTTCTTTTACAATGCCCTTATTCATTTTGGAGACGCCGAGTTTACGGTCTTCAAAAATAATCGGCACTTCCTTTATTTTGAAACCCAGTTTCCAGGCGGCAAATTTCATTTCAATCTGAAATGCATAACCGGCGAAGCGGATCTCATCGAGGTTAATCGTTTCCAGTACTTCTTTTTTGTAACAAACAAATCCGGCTGTAGGATCGTTTACCGGCATCCAGGTGATCAGCCGGGTATATATAGATGCACCTTTTGATAAATAGATCCTGTTTTTCGGCCAGTTAATAAACCCGCCTCCCTTCGCATATCGGCTGCCTACAGCCAGATCGGCACCCTGATTTTTACAGGCCTGGTACAAACGGATCAGATCTTTGGGATTATGTGAAAAATCGGCATCCATTTCAAAAATATATGAATAATCCTTATCTACGGCCCACTTAAACCCAT